>NZ_JBRCWE010000006.1:0-78954 GCF_053497555.1 Raineya sp.
TTTCAAAAGAATATTTAGATTTGGCAAGTTAATCGTCATTATTTGTTTCACTTAAACCCTTACTACTATGTCAGCAAAATTCAAAAAAGTAAAGGAAATCGTTGCTTCTATTGAAGCAGACGTAGAAAAATTCTACGACAAAGACAACCAAGCCGCTGGTACTCGCGTGCGTAAGGCAATGCAAGATTTGAAAGTGCTTGCCCAAGACATCCGAAAGGAAGTGCAAGACATTAAAAACAAAAAAGCAGCTGCCAAAGCAAAAAGCAGTGGAGCAAAAAAAGCCTCTGGCGGAAAATCTACTGCAAAATCAGGAGGAAAGAAAAAGTAATTTTCTCTCTACATCTTACTACAAAGGGCTTCCCAACGGAAGTCCTTTATTTTTCTGTATGCAAGTAAATTTGCCTTACATCAAAATTAGCGTATCTTTGCAAGCAAATAGTGCTGTATGAAAATATCTTACAATTGGCTCAAAACCTTTCTTGACCTCAGCGAAACACCCGAACACCTTGCCCAAGTGCTTACCCAAGCAGGTTTGGAAGTGGAAAGCGTAGAAAAAGTATATTTATATCAAGGCAAAAAGCTCAATAATGCCCTTGAAGGTCTGGTAATTGGCGAGGTACTTACTTGTGAAAAGCACCCCAACGCCGATAAACTTTCCAAAACCACCGTGAGTGTTGGCTCGGAAATTCTGCCTATTGTTTGTGGAGCAAGCAATGTTGCCCAAGGGCAAAAAGTAGTAGTAGCAACGGTAGGCACTACCCTATACCCTACCACAGGCGAGCCTTTTATGATTAAGAAAGCCAAGATTCGTGGCGAGGAGTCCGTAGGAATGATTTGTGCCGAAGATGAAATTGGTATAGGCGAATCTCACGAAGGAATAATGGTTCTGCAAACAAACTTGCCCAATGGCACACCTGCCGCAGAGTTTTTTAGTATTGAAACCGACTATATTTTTGAAATAGGGCTTACTCCCAATCGGATTGATGCCGCCTCGCATTTGGGCGTAGCCCGAGACTTGAAAGTGCTTTTGCAAAAAGAATTATGTCGCCCCTCCAATGCCCAATTTGTAGAAGGTACAGGCAAAGCTATTCAAGTAATTGTAGAAGACGCCCAAGCCTGCCCTCGCTATGCGGGTATTCTCATTGAGAGTGTAAGCGTGAAGCCCTCCCCTGTTTGGCTGAAAAATAGGCTAAAAGCTATTGGTCTGAACCCTATCAATAATGTCGTAGATATTACCAATTATGTCTTGCATCATTTAGGACAGCCTCTGCACGCTTTTGATGCCGATTGTATTGCAGGTAGCAAAATTATTGTCAAAAAACTTGCCGAAAATACACCTTTTGTAACGCTTGATGGCATAGAACGCAAACTCTCTGCCCAAGACCTGATGATTTGCGATACCGAAAAGCCACTTGCTTTGGCAGGTGTTTTTGGAGGATTACATTCGGGCGTTACAGAAAATACCACCAAAATATTTCTTGAAAGTGCCTATTTCCACCCTGATACCATTCGCAAAACAGCCCAAAGGCACAGCCTAAAAACTGATGCTTCCTTCCGTTTTGAACGAGGCACAGACCCCAATATGCCTGTGTATGCTCTTAAATTTGCTTCTGTACTGATTTCTGAAATAGCAGGAGGCAAAATCGCATCTGAAATTATTGACATCTATCCGCAACCCATTGCTCCTTTTCATTTTGAAGTACGCTACAAAAATCTGGATAGGCTCATTGGCAAATCTTTGGATAAAACCCTCGTTAAAAGCATTTTAAGTGGTTTGGAAATTGAAATATCCAAGGAAACCGAGCAGGGGTTCAGTGTGAGCGTTCCTCCTTATCGTGTAGATGTACGCAGAGAAGCCGATATTGTAGAAGAAATTTTACGCATTTATGGCTTCAATAATCTTGAGTTTAGTGAAAATTTGAGTGCTTCTTTTTTGGCATCTTTCCCCAAAATAGACAAACATAGGTTGCAACAAAAAGTTACAGAAATACTCAATGCCAATGCTTTTAATGAAATTATCACCAACTCTCTCACCAAACCCGAATACGCCCAAGTATTGAAAAATATTGATGAAGCTCAAAATGTGGTTATTCTTAATAAATTGAGCGAGGAGTTGGAAGTTTTGCGTCAGAGTCTGATTTTTTCAGGATTAGAAGCCATTTCCTACAACCTAAATCGCAAGCAAAAAGATATTAAAATTTTTGAATTTGGTAAAATCTATCGCAAAAAAGGCTCGCAAGGCAGTGTAACCGAAAAATACGAGGAGCAAACCCAATTAGCCCTTTGGGCAGTAGGCAATTGGAATGCCGAAGGCTGGCAACATAGCCCTGCCCCCAAAACTACTTTTCACCATTTCTACAACATTCTGGATAAAGTTTTGCAAAGTCTGAAAGTATCAGGTTTTACCAAGCAAAACGCAGATGAGCGTATTTTTGCTTATGGTTTGGCTTTGCAAAAAAATCATAAAATTTTTGCCCAAATCGGAGAATTGCAACCCTACATTCTCAAAACAGCCGATTTGAAAGGCTCTGTATTTTATGCCGAACTGGATTGGGACTGGCTCGTAGCCGAGTTTAACGATGAATTTACTTATCAAGAAATTTCAAAGTTCCCCGAAGTACGCCGCGATTTATCTTTGGTGTTGGATAAATCTGTTTCTTACCAAGAAGTAGAGCAAAAAGCCTTTGCATTAGAGAAAAAATTGCTCAAAGCTGTAAATATTTTTAGTGTGTATGAAGGCGAGCAATTAGGCGAAGGCAAAAAGTCTTATGCCATTAGTTTTATTTTGCAAGACGAAACGCAAACCCTCACCGACTCGCAAATAGATAAAACTATGCAGAAACTTATGGAAGGTTTTAGAAAAGATTTGGGAGCGATTATTAGAGATTAAACGGATTGGCTCAGTTCAAAACATTCGGAAGTGCTTTGTTGTTTTTGAGGGTGTTTAGGCTGAATTTATGAGATGGATTGCTTGTATTTTTGCTTTCTGCATTTTTCATCAGGCTTTTGCTCAAAACGATAGCACCAAAAGTATTTTTCGTTTGGGGGGGCAGCTGCATTATGGAACTATTTTTGCACACTCCCCCGAAGTAGAAAATACAGCAGGCTCATACCCTTGGGGAGTGCAATTAGAAGCAAATTGGCAAAAAATTTCTGAAAAAGTTTGGCAAAATTGTCTTTGCTATCCGCAATCGGGGCTGGTTTTGAGCTACTACAATTACGACAATGCAGTTTTGGGACAAAGCTTGCAAATAGGTTATTTTTTAGAACCTACCTTCAATCTTTCCAAACGCTTACAATTTACTTTGCGAGGAGTAGCGGGATTTTCGTACCTAAGCAATCCTTTTGATTCGCTCAAAAACCCCAATAACCGCTCTTACAGCTTGCCCGTGAGTGCTTATTTGAACGTAGCAGGGGGCTTACAACTGCACATAAATAAATTTTGGCAGTTTCAATGGCAAATCAATTATCAGCATATATCCAATGGTGGTATCAAAGACCCCAACAAGGGTATCAACTGGATTACTACTTCTGTGGGCTTACTTTATACTTTACACCCCTTTGAAATCCCCCAACGCCCCAAAACACCTTTTCAGCCAAGCCAAGAATGGGAAAAAGAGGCTTTCTTGTTTCTTTCTAACAAAGGAGCAGGTGTAGGGCAAAAAGAGCGTTTTATGATGATAGGTGCAGGCGGGCAGATACACAAACAAATAGGACGTTTGAGCATTGTAGGCGGCGGAACAGAAGTGTATTGGGACGGCTCTCTGCAAGAACGTATCAGGCAAGCCGATTTAAGCCAAAATGCTTGGCGTTGGGGAGTATTTGCAGGTCATCAGTTTGCTTTGGGCAAATTTCGTTTTACCCAACATTTGGGCTTGTATCTTTACAACGATACCGATTTTTTTCATTGGTGGTATCATCGTTGGGGCATTACATACGAGGCTTGGCAGAAATGGAAAGTGGGCTTTTCTATGAAAGCCCACCGCCATATTGCCAATTTTTTAGATGTACGTCTGCTTAAAGGCTTCTAATCATTTTAAGCTGATTTTTAAGACTTTTGATTTGAGCCTCTGTTTTGCGAATTTTCTCTTCAAAACTACCCCGAATAGCATTTTCTTTGCCCGAAACCTCAAAAAATCCTAAATTGTTGTTGAGCGTTGAAATTTCATCTTCCAATTGTGAAATTTTCTTACGAATGGCTTGCTCTTTTTTGGCGAGGTCTTTGGCAGAGTTTTTGCCATTAAGGTTTGCCCATTTAATTTCCACAATCAAATCAACGTAATCTCTTTTTTCGCCATCTTCTACCTTTTTAGCAAGCGATTTGAGAGCGTTGTAGAATTTGTCTTTAATTTTGGTAATTTGCTTGCGTGGCACAAAACCAATAGATTTCCACTCCTCAATGGCTTGGTCAATAAGGCTTTCTATATCAAAATTTGCCAAGTCTTCGGCAGAATAATTTTTCAGACGCTCACACAAAGCATTTTTCTTGTCGTAATTTTCTTTTTCCTCCTTATCTTTTTCTGCAAAAAAGCCGCGACGTTTATCAAAAAATTCGTCTAAAACTTTTCTGAATCGTTCTGCAATAGCTTCTTTCTGGTTTTCGGGTACTGCCCCAATTTCTTTCCATTGCTCTTGCAGTTTTTTGAGTTCTTCGGCAATTTCTTCCAAATTTTCTTCGGTAGCATTGCTAGCCAAACTTTCTGCTTTTTCGCAAAGGGCTATTTTCTGCTCCAAATTTTTCTGACGATTTTCGTCTAAACTCTTGAAAAATTCAGATTTTCTGCGGAAAAAGACCTTGAAGCTATGCCAAAATTCTTTGGTAATTTCTTTGGATTTTTCCAAAGGCACTTGCCCAATAGCTTCCCATTCTTTTTGCAGTTCCATAAGCTGTTGGGTAGCATCTTGCCATTGTTTGATTTTTTCGCCTACAAAGCTGGCAAATGCTTGGGCTTTTTGCAAAAGAGCTTCTTTTTTCGCAAGATTTTCTTGAAGTTCTTTTTTGCGTTCTTCTATGAGTTCTTTTTTACGGCTATAAATTACATCAGAGGCTTTTTTGAAACGCTCCCACAGGGCAGTTTGGTCTTCTTTGCTTCCTACGGGTCCGATATGTTTGTATTCTTCGTGCAATTCGGTAAGTTGCTTGATAGCCTCTTTGATAGAAGGCAATTCGGCTAATTTTTCTGCTTTTTCACAGATAGCGAGTTTAGCCTCGTAATTTCGTTTGCGGTCAAGTTCTTTGAGTTCATTGTAAATGCCTACACGGCTGTAATACATATCAATCAGGGCGTTGTAGCTTGCCCACAAGTTTCCTGATTGCCCTTTGGGTACAGCTCCTATTTTTCGCCATTCTTGTTGCAAATTCTTGACCATTTCGTTGGTCTGACGGCTTTCTTGTTCAAGTTGTATAAGCTCACGCAGTTTTTCAATAATTTCTTTCTTGCGTTCCAAATTTTTTTGGAGCGTTTCTTCTATTTTTTTCTGTATTTCTTTGCGTTTTTTAGCAACCTGATTGAAAATCTGATAAAATTTCGCTTCCGTAAGGCTTGGCTTATACACAAAACTATCTTCTTCGCCTCCTTCGGCAATGTATTTGTGTAGGGCTTCTTCTTTCTGATGAGCTACCCAAGCATCAAAAACAGGCTTTGTTTGCCTAAATAGCTGATACGCCTCTTCTACCTCTTGCTCGGGAAGTTCTTTTTTATGATACTTTTCAACCAAATGCAGGAGCTGTTCGGCTGAATAATGAGAAAAATCTTCTGTATGATTTTCCTCTGTTTCTGAAACAAGGCTTTCAGATGCCGTTTCTACCAAGTCTGCTTGGTTACCGAGTACTTTATCTTCTTCCATCATAAACAATACCGCTCTTTTACGTTTGCGAAATATTTTGAGGTGCAAAAATAGCATTTTTTTCAAAAGAAAACTATTTTTTAGGCTACTTTTTAGAAGGTCTTTGTTTTTTGTAAAAAAACTTTCTGCAAGCCGAGCATTTACCAAATTTTATTTGTAAATTCGCACAAAAACTGAAATCTTATGACAAAGATTGTAGGCAAAAAAGTTTTAGTTACGGGTGGAGCAAATGGCATTGGCAAACTTTTAGGAGAAAAATGTTTGCGTGAAGGAGCTTCCGATTTGATAATTTGGGACATCAATGCCGAAAATTTAGAGAAAACCACCCAAGAATTGAGCGATAAAGGTTATTCGGTGCATCCTTATGTGGTAGATGTTTCCGATTTAGACGATATTACGCGTGCCGCAACGCTTACCCTTTCAGAAGTAGGTAGGGTGGATATACTATTCAACAATGCGGGGATTGTGGTCGGAAAAAATTTTCACGAACATTCACACAAAGAAATTGAAAAAACCATCCGTATCAATGTTTTAGGGGTTATGCACGTAGCCAGATGTTTTGTAGGCGAAATGGTAAAGCAAAAAAGCGGGCATATCGTCAATATTGCTTCGGCGGCGGGGCTTCTTGCTAACCCGAAAATGAGTGTGTACGTAGGTAGTAAATGGGCTGTTTTAGGCTGGTCGGAGTCTTTGCGTTTGGAATTGGAGGAAATGGAAGGCGATTTGCACGTAACTACGGTTTGCCCCAGCTACATCAAGACAGGAATGTTTGAAGGCGTAGAAGCCCCTATATTAGCTCCACTGCTTGAACCCGAAGAAATCACAGACCAAATCATCAAGGCTGTAAAATACAACGAAATAGAAGTGAAAGCCCCTTGGTCGGTTCATCTGATACCCATTCTGCGAGGCATTATGCCTACACGTCTTTTTGATTTGCTCGTTGGCAAAGGCTTAAACATCTACAATTCAATGGCAAGTTTTGTTGGCAGACCAGCCAAAGAAGCTGTACCCGAAAAAGAAAAACTACAAAAGTAAAAAAGAGTGAGCAAATTTTGCTCACTCTTTATTTCCAATATACCCCTATTCCGAAAAGCACAACGAAAAGCAGCGTAGTGAGTGCCATTTGTTTAAGATAACTATCCAGCTCTAAACCTTGCAAATTCCGAACAGCCCAAGCATTTTTCCATAAAAGCGGTAATATAAGCAAAAACAAATATGCCTGCCATTGGGCAGAAATAAGCAAATTGTACCAAACTGCAAGCAATGTGGCAGAAATAAGCAAAAAATAATGATACCATACAGCCTTTGCTTTCCCCAAACGCACAGGAATAGAGTTTTTCCCTGCTTGGCTATCGCTTTCTATATCACGTATGTTGTTGATATTCAGAACAGCAACCGAAAACAAGCCGCAAGAAGTTGCAGGCAATACAATCAGTTTGTTCCACTCTTGGGTGTGTAAATAAAATGCTCCTATCACTCCTACCCAGCCAAAAAAAATTAGCACCGCCAAATCGCCCAAACCTACATAACCATAAGGTTTTTTGCCCATTGTATAAGTAATTGCTGCAACAATAGCCAGCAGACCCAGCACCAAAAAACTCAAAAAATGATATATTTGGGTTGTGCTTCTGAAAAAGGCTTCGTACAAGAGCCATATTCCCGAAAAAAGCGAGAAAAGTACAAAAACGAAAATCGCTTTTAGCATAGCTTTATGGCTTATCAAGCCACTTTGTACCATTCTTTGCTCGCCTTTGCGTGCTTGGTCTATGCCACTACGAGCATCGCCATAATCATTGGCAAGGTTGGAAAGTATTTGTAAAAAAATGGTGGTAGCAACCGTAAGCCCAAAAATCTTTGCCTGAAAACTGCCATACTGATACGCCAAAATAGCTCCCATTCCTACGCTACACAAAGCCAGAGGCAAAGTACGCAAGCGAAAAGCCCTAATCCAATATTTTATTTGCATACAGAAAAAGCTAAAATTTGGGCAAAGCTATAAAATTTGGGCTTAAAATTCATCTTTGCCATTTACTTTGATAGCCTCTAAATCCTCATCAATCATTTCCCAATGAGGCAAAATAAACCTTTGCGTTTGGCTATGGTCGGCTAAATCCAGCATACCATAGCCTTTATAGGTGTAAGAGCCTAATCCGCAAGCCAAAACAAAATTCTGAACCTTTGGGTGAGCATACAGCGTAAAAGGGAAGGTGTAACCTCGTATTTCGTAACGAATACCACTTTCTTGCAAGGTGTAAATGCGAGCAAACTTTTTATCGTTGTTCTTGATACGCTCTAAATATTCGGCATCGGGTACCACCTGAAATTTGCTAAATTCCTTCATTTCTTCGGGTGTATACAGATGAGAGGCTTCCATACGCGAAAGCGTAGCCTCGTAGATTAAATCGGAAAACAAACTGACCGAAGGCGAAACAAAGTGTTTGGCGTAAAAACTATTTTTATTCGGATTGGCAAGCACTATCGGCGAAATACACAAAAACTGCGTTTTATTGCCCAAATCGGGTAAAATTTCTTTTTCAACATATTCGGGTTTGAGCAAGAGTTCGCCAATATACAATTGTTCTTGCTGAAAAATTGCTGAAACAAGTTGTTTCAGAAAATTTCTGCTCAGGCTGGAAACTACCCAAGTAACTTTCGAGGAATAAAAGTGTAAGCCTTTTTGTGTAGTTTGGGTTTGCCCTTTCAAGCCCGAAAAGCTATAAGTATGCAAATTGTAGGTAGGTGGTAATAGTTTCATTACCAACTCATAAAGTAAGTGTTGATGATGAAAAGGCACACAAGCCCCTTTGTTTTTTAAGCCAAAAACGATTCTGACTCTCATTTCCTTCTTTGTTTTCGTGTTTTTGCAACACAATGTAAAGGGCTTTTGTTTGGATATTTTTTGCTTTTTTGTAAAATTTTGATTTACTTGAAAAAGTTTTCTCAAACCCTTTATTTTATGAAAAAAGCATCATTAAAAATTGCTTTTTGGGCAAAAGAAAACTCTCGCTTTGCTCAAACGCTTATCGTACTGATTTCCTTTGGGTTAGGTACGTTATTTTTTGTAGCGGGGGCTTTGTTGCAAGGTTCTTGGGAAATACCTGCCATTACGCCTTATTTTTTGCTGGGGCTAAGCCTTTTGTTGTTTTTTGGGTATTTCAGAGTAGGCAGTAGTTTTCTGCTCAAAAAAATTTGTATTGCCTTGATGTTCGGGGATGCCTTTTTGCTATTTGGGTATTTCGGCTATGAACAAGCCTTTGAAGCAAGCCGAGAAAATCCTTGGGTTTGGCAAAGTGCCTCCACCAACTTTACCGCTAGAAATAGCACTGCCACACACTGGTCGGAGGAAATACCCAATCATCGTAAAATGGCTCGCAGGCTCATTCGGCAGTATAAACCACTTTTCAAAACTTACACCAATAAGCACTTGAAAGGTGCAAGAAAGTTATGGGCAAAAATACTACTGACTGTTGCGGGTGCCGTAGTATATTTGTTTGTAATGGCATTTGTTGCCGCACTTTCTTGTTCGGCGAGTTGTTCAGGTTTTACAACTGAAGCGGCTCTGATAGGTTGGGGAGGCTTCTTTTTAGCAACCACAGGCTTGGTTTTTCTTTTGATATGGATTTGGAACGATAAACCACGTAAAAATCAATCTAACGAAGCATTAACCTACAAGGAAATACACTGATGTTTCTGCAATTTCAGAACCTTGCAAAATTTACATCTATCAAACATTTTGTTTCTACAAGGCAGGGAGGCATTAGCCCTGCCCCTTTTGATAGCCTCAATTTAGGTTTTGGCACAGACGATTTACCTGAAAATGTTGTTCAAAACCGAAAAATGCTCGCCGAAGCTACGCAAATGCCTTTAGAAAATTGGTGCGTACCACGCCAAACACACAGCGATAATATTTTGTGCATTTCTGTTTTGGAACGTGGAAAAGGAGCTTTTTCGCGAAGCAATGCCTTACCCGATACCGATGGTTTGCTTACCAAACACAAAAATATTGTTTTGGCGGTACAATCAGCCGATTGTGTGTGTTCTTTGTATTACGATACAGAAAAGCAGGTAATCGGGGCGGCACACGCAGGCTGGCGAGGCACACTCAAACTGCTTCCACAAAAAATGGTGCTAACTATGCAAAAAGAATTTGGCTCAAAGCCCGAAAATATTTGGGTAGGCATAGCCCCTTGCATAAGCGTAGAAAAATATGAAGTAGGTGATGAAGTTGTAAGCGAAGTAGAAAAAGTTTTTGGAACAAAAGAAAATTTCTTGTGGTGGAACGTTCAAAATCAAAAATTTCACCTCAATTTGCGATACTCACATTTATTTCAGCTTCAAGAAGCAGGCGTATCCCCTGAACGCATTGAAATAATGCCTCATTGCACATACACAAAAAAAGATTTGTTCTTTTCTGCCCGCCGCGATAAAAACCAAACAGGTAGGTTTGGAGCAGGAATTATGCTTGTTTGAGCTATACCCAAAACAGGTCGGCGGCAATTTGGTCTGCAAAGAATTTACCTTCGTCTGTCAGATACATTCTTGTACTATCCTGTTGTATTAGTTTTTGCTTTTCAAACTTTTGGAGCAAAACTTGATTTATCTGAAAGAAATCAGGATAAAGCCTTTGTATTTTAGGTTTTTCTGCCCCCCACTGGGTTCGCAAACTTGTAAGTAAATATTCGTTTAGTTTATCTTTGGCTGATAGTTGCTCAATGGTAGCGGGTACTTTACCTGCAAAAATTTCTGCAATATAGCGTTTGTTATCTGCAATATTGTATTGCCTGCTTACACCATTGTAAGAATGAGCCGAAGCCCCAATACCCAAATATTCAGCACCCAGCCAATAATTGGAGTTATGTTTGGAATAAAAGCCTTTTTGGGCAAAGTTTGAAATTTCGTAATGTTCAAATCCTGCACTTTTGAGCGTACCCATAAGCATTTGCATTTGCTCGCGTGCAAAGTTTTCGTCTATGGGTTGCATCTTGCGTTTTTCCAGTTTTTTACCAAAAACGGTGCGAGGCTCAATAGTAAGGCAATACGCCGAAAGGTGAGGAACACCCAAACCAAGTGCTTTCTGTAAGTCTTTTTCCCAAATTTGATGATTTTCGGCAGGAATAGCATATATCAAATCTATGGTTATATTTGAAAAACCAACATCTTGGGCAGTTTTTATGCAAGTTTCAGCTTGCTGAGCATCGTGAGAGCGATGCAAAAAAAGCAAGTGAGGCTGATGAAAACTTTGCACACCAATACTCAACCGATTGATGCCTATTTTTTGCAAAGTTTGTAGTTTTTCTCGGCTCAAATCATCAGGATTAGCTTCCAAAGTAATTTCGGTATGGGGGGTAAGTGTAAAAAAACGTTGAATTTGCTCAAAAATTCTCTCTAAATCTTGCAGATTCAAGAGCGAGGGAGTTCCCCCACCCAAATACACCGATTGCAGGGTTTTGTTTTGCAAATAGTTTTTTTGTAGTTCCATTTCTTTGCAAATAGCTTGTATCATTTCCTCTTTTTGAGCCATTTGCGTAGAAAAATGAAAATCGCAATAATGGCAAGCCTGTTTGCAAAAAGGGATATGTAGATATAGAGCTGACATTGGTATTCACAATATTGAATGGTACTAATCAAGTGTTTCAAAATTTTTCATAGCTTTGTATAATGCTCAAAAATACGAAAATTATGTCCTCAAAAGTTATTTTTCTTTTTCTTTGCCTAATAGTTTTGGCTTGCTCGCCCAAAAATAAAGACAAAAGCCAAACCAACTCACAAGTTGTAGATACAAGCAACAGCTTTCCCGAAGCTCTACCGCAAGCCCTAAAAGATGAGCGATTTTTGAATTTAGTCAAAGATATTAAACCTGCAAAATTTGTAGTGTATGCCGATGAAGTCCAAAGAAATTTTAGAACAAAAATTGCCCCGCAGATAGAAGATGAGAAAGATTTTGTAGGATTTTTACCTACCAAGCTCATACAAGAAATGGGCTTGCCACAGGTTGAGTTTGGCAAGGAAAACTGGGTATGGATACAAAATAAATGGGTACAAAAAAATTTTGTATTGCTTTTAGTAGGTGCTTCGCCCAAGGGTATGCTCAGAGAGCAAGTTGATTTTTATTTACTTACATTTCAGCTCAATGGTAAATTTATTGATTATATCCCTTGGGCTTATTTTGCCGAAATCAGCCCCACTACTGAAAAGAAATCTTTTTCATTCTGGAATGAATATGAAGTAAAAGCCCATTTTGAGGAAGTAAAACACTCTACCGAACAGAAAAGGTATATCAAGACTGTAATAACGTATGAACTCAGCGAGAAAGGCAAATTTGAACAAGTTTCTTTTATCAGAAGGGAAAGTTTGGAAAAAAATGAAGATATAGTCTTGGACGAGGAAAAAAGCATCGCCGAACTATATACCTTATTTCCATTTCAGCCCGAAGGCTTTTCTCTCTCCTCTCCTAATCTAAAAGTGAATGAAGATAAATCCAATGCCTTTTTAGAGCTTGAGCAATCAGATGATATGTCGCCTCCCCGAATAGTTTATTTTACCTACTTTACCGATAATGAAAAAAGAAAAACTTTTGGTTATCAGTATTTTGCACAAGGAACCGTAGGTGCAAGCGAACACGATATTCAGTTTTTCAGAGTTGAGGGTAAGATGTGGAAAAATGTAACCGATGAAATTTGCCCCTTATTGAGTTTCAAAGATTTTTGGGGCAGTTCCGCTGAATTGCCTGAACTCAAAATTCGCAATCACTTTCAGATTAAATATCAGTTGCCACAAAAAGGCACCAACATCATTGCTACTTTGGAAGAAATCCCGCTCATTGATGCAAACATTGAACCTGAACAATTTGAAAAAGTAAAAAAACAAATCACTTACAAAACCATAGAGCTAAACTGGAATATGGATAAAGCAATTTTTGAAATCAGGAAAAAAAGATAATCGGCAACGTAAGACTTTGTTTTTAAGCTCATAGAACTTTCTCACTGCGTAATAGGCACGTTTTTGAGTATATTTTCAATAATTTGCCTTGTAGTAATGCCATCGGCTTCGGCTTCGTAGTTCAGAATAATACGATGATTGAGGACATCAACGGCTACCTCTTTGATATCTTCGGGTAAAACAAAATCTCTTTGGTTCAGATAGGCAAGAGCCTTGGCGGCTCGGTTCATACTGATAGAAGCACGCGGCGATGCCCCAAACTGAATGTATTGAGCTTCCTGATTTAAGCCATATTCGGCAGGCGAGCGAGTAGCAAAAACAAGCTCAATGATGTATTTTTCCAAAGTTTCGGAAATGGTAATCTGATTGATTTCGTCCCGAATTTTGGCAATATCTTCTTTATTGAGTATAGCAATTATTTCAGGCTTGAAATTGATATTTGCCATTTTTCGCATTACGGCAAGTTCTTGCTCTTTGCTCGGATAGCCCACAAAAATTTTCATCATAAACCTATCTACTTGGGCTTCGGGCAGTGGATAGGTTCCTTCTTGCTCTACGGGATTTTGCGTAGCAAGTACCAAAAAGGGATAATCCAGTGGATACGTATTTTCGCCAATGGTTACTTGTCTTTCTTGCATAGCTTCTAAAAGAGCTGATTGTACTTTGGCAGGCGAGCGATTGATTTCATCGGCGAGTATCAAATTGGCAAAAATGGGTCCTTTTTTTACTTCAAACTCTGCTTCCTTAGGGTTAAAAATCATCGTTCCTACCAAATCGGCAGGCAAAAGGTCGGGGGTAAATTGTATGCGTTGGAAAGATAAATGAAGGGTTTTGGCAAGCGTACTGATAGTGAGTGTTTTAGCAAGCCCAGGCACACCTTCCAAAAGAATATGTCCATTCGTAAAAAGTCCTATCAGTAGCCGATTTATCATTTTTTCTTGCCCTATCACCACTTTTCCAATTTCGGCAAGCAGTGTTTGTATTTTTTCCTGATTTGACATAAGTTTTTTTGGCTTTTGGCTTTTTTGGTAATATTTTTGCAAGGCAAAATAAGAAAAATTAGGTGGAAAATGCTTGCAAAAAAATTTTTTTGTTGGCTCGTAGGCTTACTTTTGGTGTTTGGAGCACCTGTATTGCAGGCTCAACCTAAAACCAAGAAAAAACCACGCTTGCCCGAAAATGTCTATGAAAAAGATACCTTTCGCTACCAAAAACTGCCTTACGATACTGCCAAATACGAAAAAGGCGAACCCATAGAACTCTTGAGCGGAGCTTTGCAGAGCGAAGGTTTTGGTTATGATAGTCTCGTAAAAGTTACAGGCAGAAACATCACAGTCAAGCAAGGAAACCGATACATTTTTTGCGATTCGGCATATTTTTATCCTCGCAAAAACTTTGTCAAAGCAATGGGCAATGTGCAAATCACTGATGATGTAGGTACAACCCTTTCGGCTCGGCAAATGGATTTTGATGCCAACTCGGGAACGCTAATGGCTCGCGGCGATGCCAATTTTACCAAAGACCAAACCAATGTTCGTGCCCCCGCCATAGATTACAACATCAATTCTAAAATTATGTACTATTATGGCGGTGGTAAGCTCTCCGATGCCCAAAACGAACTCACCAGCGAAGCAGGAGCTTACGACACCAATACCAAAAATCTTTTTGCTCGTAAAAATGTGAAAGCCAAAGGCATCAGCGATGACGGCGAGCCTTACGAAATTCGTTCCGATACCCTTTCTTACAACGATTTCAGCAAGAATATCAAAATCTTGGGCAAAGAGGCTCAAATCAAAACCAAAGAAGGCATTATTTATACCACTGACGGAGAGTTTAATACCAAAACCAAAAAATCCAAACTCAAAGGAAAACCTCGTATAGAAACAGACGAATATTCGCTCAAAGGCGATTTTTTAGATTACGACCAAACCCAACAACGAGGCGAAGCCGAAGGCAACGTTGAATTTTTTTCTAAAAAAGATAACGTTTTCATCAATGCGGGAAAAGGTAAAATGAACGGCAAACAGGGAATTTCGCTTTTCTACGGAGGCAGAGCCTTTATGCGTATGATTGACGAGGACAAAGATACGCTATGGATTGTAGCAGATACCCTCGTTTCTATTGGTACAAAAATGGAAGACAAAGAGCAAAAAGCCAAAAAAACGAAAAAACAATTGGAGGAAGATAGCTTACGCAATGCCCAAGAACCCAAAATGCTTTTTGCCTACCGAAATGTAAAGATTTACAAAAGCAATTTGCAAGGGCTTTGCGATTCGCTTACTTACAATATGAAAGACTCGGTGATACATTTTTTTCGTATGCCTATTCTTTGGAGCAAGAAAAATCAAATTTCTGCTGATTCCATTCATATTCTCACCAAAAATAACAAACCCGATAAGCTCGTAATGCGGCACAATGGCTTTATTATTTCCAAAGATAGTGCAGGCAACTTCAACCAAATCAAAGGAAAATTCATTGACGCTTTGCTCAAAGATAGCAAAATGGACAAAGTTTTTGTCAGAGGCAACAGCGAAAGTATCTACTTCCAATTTGATGAAAATGAGAATTTTATCGGAATGTATAAAGTAATTTGTGGGAGCATCAAAGCTGAATTTGAAGAAAATGAGCTTTCGGAAGCTACCTTTTACGAACAGATAAACGGCGAACTTATCCCCCCTCACGAATTGCAAGAAGGTAATAAAAAATTAAGTGGTTTTTCGTGGCAAGAGGAGTTTCGCCCCACAAGGCAAAATATTTTAGAACCCCCTAAACCTCGTAAAGCCATTAACCCCGTAGCCAATACCCCCACCGAAGGCAAACCCCAAAATACGCCTACTCTGCAAAATAAACCCAATCCGCAGAAAAAACGAGACACCCTAATGAAACTCGGAAAAGAGGAATGAAACTTTTTTGTAGTAAATTTGTTTTAACAATAAATGTTAAAACATTAAATTTATGCAAAAGATAGTTCATCGTGCCAAAGAAAGAGGCTATGCCAATTTTGGTTGGTTAGAAGCCTATTATTCGTTTAGTTTTGCCAACTATTACAATCCTGAAAAGGTACATTTTGGAGCATTGAGAGTGCTAAATGACGATAAGATTTTGGGCGGAACAGGTTTTGCCACCCACCCTCACGATAATATGGAAATTGTAACTATCCCTCTGGAAGGCGGGTTGGCTCACGCCGATAGTATAGGACAATCGGGGGTAATTCTCAAAAATGATGTGCAAATTATGTCGGCGGGCAAGGGCATTTATCATTCCGAAAAAAACGCTTTTGCAGACCAAATTACAAAGCACCTGCAAATATGGGTTTTTCCTAAAATTCGTAACATTGAGCCTCGTTATGCCCAAAAATCTTTCTCGCCCGAAAGTTATCAAAATCGTTTGCAAGCCGTAGTTGCCCCCGATAAGCCTGATGCCCTGTGGATAAATCAAGATGCTTACTTTTGGCTTGGCAATTTTGAAAAAGGGCAAAAAACAAGCTATCAAATCCAAAAAAAGGGAAATGGTGTTTATGCCTTTGTAATAGAAGGCAAAGCACAAATGGCACAAGAAACGCTCCAAAAGCGAGATGCCGTGGGCGTATGGGAAACTGATAATTTAGAAATTGAATTTCAGGAAAATACTCAAATTTTGCTGATAGAAGTGCCAATGAAAATTTGAGGCTAACACTTTTTCGGTGCTTGAAGCCAAGCACCGAAAAAGTAAGCAGTTGAGAAAACTATTAGGATACAATCTTTTGCCAGATGTTTCTGAGTGAAACTTCTTTTTCAATTACGCTATTCAGCTCGGAAATAGGCAAACGCACCTGCTCGGCAGTATCTCTATAACGCAAAGTAACGGTATTGTCTTGCAAAGTTTGGTGGTCAATGGTTACGCAAAAAGGCGTACCGATTAAATCCATACGCGTATAATTTTTGCCAATAGTGCCTTTCTCTTCGTAAATAGTGTTAAAATCATAACGAAGTTGCTCAAATACTTCACGAGCTTTTTCAGGTAAGCCATCTTTGCGTAAAAGTGGCAACACTGCTACTTTCACGGGGGCTATTGCAGGGTGGAACTTCAAAAATATACGTTTGGTTTCTTCACCTTTGGCGTTTATTTTTATTTCTTCGGTATAAGCATTGCAGAGAATTGCCAGAAATAGTCTATCAGCACCGATAGAGGTTTCCACTACATAAGGCAGATAGCGTTGCTTGTCTTTGTCTGTAATTTCATCATCAAAATATTGGAGTTTCTTTTTAGAAAACTCTTGATGTCTGCCCAAATCGTAGTCGGTACGCGAGTGTATGCCTTCCAATTCTTTGAAACCAAAAGGGAATTCATATTCAATATCCAAGGCGGCATTGGCATAATGAGCGAGCTTTTCGTGTACGTGAAAGCGTAATTTTTCGGCAGGTAAGCCCAGAGCCAACAAAAACTTATATCTTTTTTCTTTCCAATATTCGTACCATTGCATTTCGGTACCCGGACGGCAGAAAAATTGCATTTCCATTTGCTCAAATTCACGCATACGGAAAATAAATTGCCTTGCTACAATTTCATTCCGAAAGGCTTTTCCGATTTGGGCAATGCCAAAAGGAATCTTCATTCTGCCTGTTTGTTGTACATTCAAGAAATTGACAAAAATACCTTGTGCGGTTTCAGGACGCAAATAAATTACGGAGGCTTCATCAGCTACCGAGCCCAAGAGCGTGCCAAACATCAGATTAAATTGCCTTACTTCGGTCCAGTTGCTTGTACCCGAGACAGGACAAACAATTTTTTCCTCTTGTAGTAGCCTGCCCAAACCCTCAAAATCTTCTTTTTCTAGCAAAATGTTCATTTGGCTAATGAGTGCGGCGGCTTTATCAGGGAAACCCTGCTCCTCGTATTCGTAGGCTTTTGCCTCAATGAGGTGGTCTACGCGATAGCGTTTTTTAGAATCTTTGTTATCCACCATTGGGTCGTTGAAGCTATCCACGTGGCCAGAGGCTTTCCATACCAACGGGTGCATAAAAATAGCGGCATCAATGCCAACCACATTTTCGTTGAGCATTGTCATTGCCTTCCACCAAACCTGTTTGAGGTTATTTTTGAGTTCTACGCCATTTTGCCCATAGTCATAAACTGCTTGCAAGCCATCGTAAATTTCGGAACTTGGGAAAACAAAACCATATTCTTTGGCGTGAGCTACAATTTTTTGCAGAGTTGCCTCTTCAGGGGTGATTTGTGATTTATTTGCCATAACGAATTTCAAAAAAGTTTAGCGTTTGATATTCAAGCCTTTAAGAGCTTTATCTTTATCGCTCATTCAGGCTTTATATTTTCAAGGCTTTTTCTTGCTACTGCTTTTTGTTTTTTCCTTATCGCTTTGTTCTTGGGCAAGTTGTAAGCACTCTTCAAGAGTTAGCGATTTGGGTTCTTTTCCTTTGGGGATTTTTACATTTTGCTTACCAACTTTGATGTACGCCCCATACCTACCATTGAGAACCTGTACTTCTGAATTTTCAGGAAAAGTTTTGATAATTTTTTCAGAGTCGGCTTTGCGTTTGGCTTCAATAATTTCAATGGCTCTCTCTTCGGTAATGCTGTAAGGGTCATCATCTTTACCCAAAGAAAAGAACTCATTTCCCATTTTCACATAAGGACCGAAGCGTCCAATAGCTACCGTCAGCGTTTTTCCTTCGTAAGAGCCTACCTCGCGAGGCAACTTAAATAGCTCTAAGGCTTCTTGCAAAGTAATCGTTTCCAAAAACTGCCCTTTTTTGAGTTTGGCAAAAAGAGGTTTTTTATCGCTACCTGCTTCGCCAATTTGCACATAAGCTCCGTATTTTCCCAATTTGGCAAATACCTTTTCGCCTGTTTCGGGGTGTATGCCAAGCTCTCGGTGGGCAACTACCTCGCTTTTCTTGATGTCTTCGGTTTCTTCTATTTTGGGGTGAAAGTCTTTGTAGAAATTTTTTATCATTTTCACCCAATCTTGTTTGCCTTCGGCAATTTCGTCAAATTGTTTTTCTACTTTGGCAGTAAAAGAATAATCTACAATGCTTTCAAAATGATTTTGCAAAAAATCATTGACTACCATCGCTACATCGGTAGGGAAAAGTTTGGCTTTTTCCGAGCCAACGATTTCGGTTTTGGTTTTGACAGAAATTTTACCATTTTTGAGGGTTATCTCCTGATATTTTCGCTCTTTGCCCTCTCGGTTTTCTTTCACTACATAGCCCCTTTTGAGTATGGTAGAAATGGTAGGAGCATACGTAGAAGGTCTGCCTATGCCTAATTCTTCTAATTTTTTCACCAAACTTGCCTCTGTATAGCGAGCAGGCGGACGCGAAAAACGCTCCAATGCCTTCATTTCAAGCAGTGGCAAATCTTGTCCTACTTGCAAGGGAGGTAACATTTTGCTGGTGCCCTCTTCATCTGCTTCTTCGTCGGTATCTTCCAAATATACTTTCAAAAAACCTTCAAACTTGATTACTTCGCCTTCGGCAAAAAGCAGTGCGGGGCTAGTGGATATATCAATGGTAGCGATAGTACGCTCTAATTGAGCATCAGCCATTTGTGAGGCAATAGCACGTTTCCAAATGAGTTCGTAGAGGCGTTGCTCGTTGCGGTCGCCATCTATTTGGTGTGCCGAAAAATCCGTAGGGCGAATAGCCTCGTGAGCTTCTTGGGCTGTTTCGGATTTGGTTTTGTACTGACGCGACTGCACAAATTTTTTACCAAAAGCCTTTTCTATTTCTTTTGCCGCCGCACCGATAGCTTCTTGGGAAAGGTTCGTAGAGTCGGTACGCATATAAGTTATTTTTCCTGCCTCGTAAAGTTTTTGGGCAATGGTCATTGTTTGTGCCACCGAAAAACCTAACTTGCGGCTAGCTTCTTGTTGGAGTGTAGAAGTTGTAAAAGGCGGTGCAGGCGATTTTTTGGCAGGTTTGGTTTCTAAATTCTTGATAGAAAACTTTGCCCCAATACAAGATTGCAAAAAGGCTTGTGCTTCCGCTTCAGTACTGATTTTATCTTTGAGTTCGGCAACGAGGGTTTTTCCGCCGCCCACATCAAACTGGGCTGTAATTTTGAAAGTGGAAGTTGCCTGAAATTTCTCAATTTCTCTTTCTCTTTCTACAATCAGACGCACTGCTACCGACTGCACTCGCCCTGCCGAAAGCCCCGATTTGACTTTTTTCCAAAGAACAGGCGAAAGTTCATACCCTACGAGGCGGTCTAAAATACGGCGAGCCTGCTGAGCATTTACCAAATCTATATCAATTTTACGCGGATTTTGAATAGCTTTCAAAATCGCATTTTTGGTAATCTCTCTGAAAACAATTCTTTTGGTTTTGCTATCGTCCAAATCCAAAGATTCTTTCAAATGCCAAGAAATTGCTTCGCCCTCGCGGTCGTCGTCAGTGGCAAGCCAAACATTTTCAGCTTCTTTGGACATTTTTTTGAGTTCCTTCACAATAGCCGTTTTATCGGGCGAAATTTCGTAGGTAGGTGTAAAGTTTTTTTCAATATCTACGCCCAAACCTTTTTCAGGAAGGTCGCGAATATGCCCATAGCTGGAACGTACCGTGAAATCTTTGCCTAAATACTTTTCAATGGTTTTGGCTTTGGCGGGCGATTCCACAATCACAAGGTTCTTCATAAGAGAAATGAGTTTGGCGTAAAACTGCCAAAAGCAGGCAATTTTTGGCACAAAAATAAAAACTTTTGCAAAAATTTCGTAAAAAGGTGAAAGTTTTTACGTTTTACAAGCGGTTATACTTTTTGGGAACGCTAAAAGGAAAATCAAGAGGTGTATCGGAAATTTTGGTTTTTTTATGGTCTATATCCAATTTGAGCTGAAAAACCCCTTGGGCGTTCCGATAGTTGAGTGTTATTTGGTTTTTATCGGGGAAAAGCCCTTCTGCCAAAGGCTGAAAATCGCTGTATAGAATTTGCAACTGACTGCCTCGCTCCGTATCACTCACCCATAGTTTTTCCATTTGGCTATCTTGCAAACGCAAGTAGTTATCTACTTGTAAAAATTTCATTCTTTGGCGAACAATGTAGTGGGAAGTATCTTTTAGCACTCTTTTTTCGTCAAACTCCTTAATGGGCATTTCGCCGATAAGAATAGCCTGACAAAGAGCATAATTCAGAGAAATACCATATTGCTCGCTTAGTTGCTCAAATGAAAAACTTTGGTAGGTTTTGGCTTGATAGTTCAGAAAGCGAATGGAGTCTTTATCAATCAGAATACGCATACCTTCTACACCTACATTTGCCTGCAAAGAAAGCCAAATGAGGCTATCTTTACGGATTCGCATTGTAGTCTTGAACTTTTCCTCATTGGTGCCGTCTGTAAAATCAATTTTGGAATTGGAAGAAAGATACTTAAAATTCAGCAAAACAGGTTTCTGAGGAAGCGAAAAAAAGTTTTCTTTGCTTTCTTGGATATTTTCCTCTTTGGCTGGTAGAGGGTTTTGAATAACTTGCGTGTTATCTTTGACAGGTTGTATTCGCTTTTTTCGGCAAGAGCTACCCAAAAAAAGCAAAGCAAAAGCAATAAATAAAACAAATATCAGCCCTCGCCCTTCTGCAAAAGAAAAGGACGACCTATTTTGTGAAACTATTGAGTGATTCATTTTACTCGTAAAGCTGTTTGTCGGTTAATTTTTTAGAAAGCAAGGTACTGCCGCCTTTAAGGTCTTGGGCTTTTTGCCAATGGCTTATGGCTTTTTCTTTTTCGCCCATTTTGAAATAAACATCGCCGAAAAGTTCTTGCAATCTTGCCCCTTTTTGAAATTTATGAGCATTTTCAAGGGTTTTAAGAGCCTCCGAGAGTTTATTTTGCCGATACTGCACATACGCAAGCGTATATAAGAATTCACCATTTTCGCTTTCCGCTTCTACTATTTTACGAGCTATTTTCAAGGCTTCATCAAGTTTTTGTTTTTTGTAAGCCAGAAAGTAGGCATAAAAATTCAGAAAATCGCGATTTTCGCCAAAAGTAGGTTGTAATTCTGATATGATTTTTTCTGCTTCATTAGCTTTACCTTCTGCCAAATAAAGCTCGGCAATTGCAATTTCAAGGGGGGCGGATTTGTTTCTACGAACAAAACTTTTTCCTTGCTCATAGCTTTCAAGAGCCTTTTTGTAATTTTTACGCTCAAAACAAGCCTTTCCATTGTACCACCATATTTCAGGCTGAGTAGGGTACAAATCCAAAGCCTCTTTGGAGTGTTCAAGCAATTGTTCTATTTCGTAAAGTTGCCAATCGTACCACAGAAGCCTTTTCCAAGCCTCAAAATTGGTATTATCCAGCTTTACAACCTCTTTGTATGCCTCTTGGGTTTTGGTAAAGTTTTTTTGCTTTTCAGCCTCTTGGGCAAGCATTAGCCAAGCCTCAGCATTTTGGGGTGTATTTTTTACTACTTGCTCAAAGTTTTGAGCCTTTTTATCTACAAAGTTTTTCAAAATTTCACTTCTCACTTCATCAGGTAATTGGCTGTTTTTCAGCAAATCGCTTGCTAATTGCTCTTTTTGAGAATTTTTATTTTGCTTCTGATAAGTGTATAGCAGTTGCAGGTGGGTTTGGAAAGTATAATCGGCTTTTAGTTTGGAAAGCAAAAACTGCTCGGCTTGGGCATCTTTGCCATTAAGCAGTAAAATTTTGGCATAATTGGCTTGCCATTCAGGCTTTTCGGGGTAAAATTTGGCTAATTTTTCTGCTTCTTTGAGTGCTTCGCCAAGATTTTTTTGTTCCAAAAAAATTTCTTGCTTTGCAAAATTGATATGCTCCATTATGCCGTGCTTACGTTCCAAATCTTCGTATATTTTGAGAGCTTTTTCGGGTTTTTGAAGTTTCTTGTGGTAAAGTTCCGCCAAATCTTTCCAATATACTTCGGAATTAGGAACTTTTTTATCAAACATTTTTTCGTAAATGCGAGCGGCGTCATTAAATAAACCTTGCTCTTGATAAATTTTTATCAGAAGCAGGTAATAATAGACAATGTTGCTTTCAAGGTCAATGGCGGCGGCGGCGTATTCGGTAGCTTCGCTGTATCGTTTGAGCTGAAACAATGTGAGTGCAATCTGATAATTGATACCTGAACTTTTAGGATTTATCCTAAGAGCTTTTCTGAAATTGCTCAAAGCCTTTTCATATTCTTCTACAGCAAAATCAAAAAAACCTTCCATTAGGGCTGTTTCTGCCATAAGGCTGGTTTGCCTTTCTTTGTTGAAAATGGGGTTTTCAAACGAGCCATCTTCGCCTAAAATTTCTTTGGCTTTTTTGGTGCGGTCTTTACCTTCTTTTTCGGGCTGGGTATGTTGAGCAAAATCTATCTGCCAAACGCCAAGCAAAACGAAAATTATCCACAACTTCCTTGTCATAAGAAACGCTTTTAAGCAAAGATAAGCAAAAATCAATCCGAATTGGTATTTTCAGGAGATTTTTTTAGGTTTGAAAGAGGCTTTTCCTGCAAAATTTTCTTTTGCAACTCCAAAATAGCTCCTACCAAGGCTTCGGGGCGAGGCGGACAGCCCGGTACGTATACATCAACAGGAATAATTCTATCAACTCCTTTTACGACGTGATAGCCGTGTTCCCAATAGGGTCCGCCACAATTGGCACAGCTACCCATAGAAATTACATAACGAGGTTCAGGCATTTGCTCGTAGATGCGGCGAATGCGGTCAGCCATTTTGAAAGTAACCGTACCCGAAACAATCAGCACATCAGATTGGCGTGGCGAAGTGCGAGGAATTACTCCAAATCTATCCAAGTCGTAATGTGAGGCATACGTTGCCATCATTTCAATAGCACAGCAAGCCAATCCAAAACTCATCGGAAATAACGAAGAAGCTCTTGCCCAATTGAGCAAATCTTCCAAACGTGTAGTAATAATTTCGGCTTCGCCTGTTTTCATAGTTTGCGATTTTCTACTATTTTCCAAAGAGAACGACTGGTAAGCGTGCTTTGTTTTACAAAGATAACAAAATTTTGATTTTGCAAAATGCAAACTTTTGCCATAAAAACAGCGTTTTGAAAGTGTTTGGTTCTGTAACTTGGTTTTATGTACGATTGCATTATTGTAGGACAAGGCATTGCAGGCACCGTGCTTGCTTACACTTTCTTGCAACATAAAAAAACACCTCTTGTTTTCAATGCAGAGGAATTTCCTTCGGCTTCGCAAGTAGCAGGGGGTATTTTCAACCCGCTTACAGGAAAAAATCTTGTAAAAACTTGGCTTGCAGATGATTTGTTCCCTTTTTTACATACTTTTTACAGAGAAATGGAAGATGTTTTGGGAGAGCAGTTTGTACATTCTACCCCAATTTATCGCCCATTTCGTTCTATTGAGGAGCAAAACGAATGGATTGCCAAAAGTGCTTTGCCCGAATTCAAGTCGTACCTCAATACAGCCGTAGCCGAGGAGCAGTACCGCCCTGATATACAAAGCCCCTACGGCGGGATAGAAACTTTGCAGGCAGGCTGGATAGAACTTCCCAAACTTCTTAGAGCATTTCGTTGCTTTTTGGAAAAAAAATCTCTATATTTCAGGGAAATTTTTGATTATTCGGCTTTGCAGATTTTTTCAGACAAAGTTGCCTACAAAGGTATTGAAGCTGAAAAAATTATTTTCTGCGAAGGTACGCAAGCCACTCTGAACCCTTTTTTCCAAAATTTGCCTTTCAATTTTGCCAAAGGAGAGGTGATTGATATTGCAATGGCAGAGGCAAATTTTGAAAGTATCATCAATCAGGGGATAAGTATTGTACCTTTGGGTAAAAATACCTTCCGAGTAGCTTCTACGTATAGTTGGCATCAGTTGGATTGGGAAATTTCTGAAAAAGCAAAAGCCGAACTTACAGAAAAGGCAAGAAATTTGCTTAAAAAAGATTTTAGCGTTATTGCTCAAAAAGCGGGGCTTCGTCCTGCTACCAAAAACCGCCGCCCCATTATAGGCTTACACCCGCAAATGCCTCAGATAGGTATTTTCAATGGTTTGGGTAGCAAAGGCGTTTCGCTTGCCCCTTACTTGGCTGATAGATTTTTCAAACACTTATACGAAAATGCTCCATTACCTCAAGAAATCAACCAACCTGCTTGAAAACATTAGCAAAAAAATGTTTGCCCTTTTGGCTATTTTTTTGCTTTCTTTTCCAGTCTATTCGCAAGTAGAAGGACTTACGCAAAGACCCTTTGGTAAAAATCGGGTGCAATTTCAGGAATTTGACTGGCGAATGAAAACAACTACCAATTTTGAAGTCTATTACTACGATTTTGGTAGTGCCATTGCCGATTTTGCTTTGCTTTACGCCGAAAGCGAATTTGATAGAATTACCACTCTTTTGGGGCATAACCCCACTGCCAAAACCAAACTTTTTATTTACAACTCCGTTTCTGATTTACAGCAAAGCAATGTAGGGCTTGCCAATGAAAACAGCCGTACCGTAGGCGGACAAACAAATTTTATCAAGCCCAAAATTGAAATTCCTTTCACAGGGAGTTTGTATGAATTCAAAAAGGAAATTTCTTTCGGAATTGCCCAGATTTTTGTCAATGAAATGATGTATGGCGGCAATATTCGTGAAATCTTGAAAAATGGAGCTTTGCTCACCCTGCCCGATTGGTTTATGCCCGGTGCCGCCGCTTTCGTAGCCGATGCGTGGAGTAGCGAAATGGACGACTATATGCGAAACTCCATTGAATATCCGCAACTCAAACGCCCTCACAAACTCATTGGCAAAGAAGCTATGCTGGTAGGGCAATCTATTTGGAACTACATTGCTATCAAATATGGCGAAAACAACATTTCCAACATTCTGAACCTTACGCGTATCATACGTAGCGAAAAAGATGCCATTGCAAGCACTTTGGGTATTTCGTATGACGATTTTATTGAGGATTGGCGAAGTTTCTATTTGGAAATGGCTAAACAAGCAAAAACCGATTACGAAGCACTGGATTTTGATACACAACTCAAGAAACAAAACCACAAACGCAAAACCTACAACGAGGTAAAAATTAGCCCCAATGGAAAATTTGTTGCTTATTCCGAAAACCGAAACGGGCATTACGCCGTAGTAGTGAGGAATTTGGATAATATGAGGCGAAAAGTGGTTTTCAGAGGCGGCTTTCGGCTCAATGCACAAAGAATAAACGAAAAAATCCCACTTTTGGCTTGGTCTGATGATAACCAACTTGCCATTTGCTACAAACACAAAAACAAAACCCGCTTCCGAATACTCAAAGTAGGTAAAAGAAAAGTGAAAAAATTGGAACAACTGCAATTTGAGTTTTTCAATCAGGTAACAGGTTTTGATATTTCGGCAGATGGGAGCGTACTGGCGATTAGTAGCGACCGTATAGGCTCGGCAGGTGTGCAGGCAGGTAGCAACGATTTGTACCTATACACTATCCGAGAGCGTTTTATGAAACGTCTTACCAATGACCTCTATGACGATACAGACCCCGTTTTTGTAGGCAAAAGCAACGATATTTTGGTTTTTTCTTCCAACCGCCCCGCCGATAGCCTAAATATTCCTCCCGGCGATTTCAGAACCATCGGCGAAAATTATGACCTTTTCTATTACAATCCGCAAGAATCGGCTAATAAATTAGTTCGTCTTACCAATGCCCCTCAAAAAGAGCTATATCCTGTAATGTTTGATGAACAAACAGCAATGTTTTTGAGCGAGCAAAATGGTATTTCTAACCTTTTTAGTGTGAATTTGGTGAGCAAAGAAGTTCGCCAACTTACCAATTCAAGGCATAGCATACAGAAATTTAGCGTGGCAGAGCGAGGAAATTTGCTGGCTTTTCGCTCTTGGCACAAGCGTAAAGAAAAATTGATGCTCAAAAGAAATTTTGATTTTACCCAAAATCGGAAAAGTATTCCTACTTCACGCATTTTGTATTTGAAGCAAAAAGGTCTTTTGCCCGAACAGCAAGCCCTTGCAGATAGCTCTGCCCAAGAAAAACAAGAGGAAAAAACTCAACAACCCACCGAACCCGAATACAAACCCGAAAAGCCCTACAACCCCGAAGAAATTGATACAGACGACTACCAATTTGACCCCGAAGTGGTAAAGGAAGTCAAAGAAAAGATGAAAAATCAGAAAAATGATAATCTGACACTCGTTACCAATTTCTCGCAAAGGAGAAAAACTAACAAAAACCCTGAAATACGCGGAGCCTATCCCTATGAGCCACTTTTTACCACCGAAAGCAGTGTTTCCACCCCTTTCATAGACCCTATACGTGGTTTTGGTTTGCTTTTTGAAATGGAAGTGAGTGATTTACTGGAAAACCACCGCATGAAAGGCGGGTTGTTAGGGCTTTTTGACCTTCGTAGTGCCAATTATTTTGCAGAATATCAGTATCTTGCCAATCGTCTTGACCTCATTGCTCGCTACGATAGAAAAAGCATCTACGCCAACAACCCTTCGGTAGGTATTGCTCAACGCTATGCCAGCAATCGCTTCACGCTTACAGCCTCTTATCCTTTTACCAATTCAATGCGAGTGAGCCTAACAGGCGGTTATATGGACAGACGCTCTGTGAATTTGCTTTTTATTACAAAGTTTCCCGAATACATCAGCTATTTCCACTCAAGAGCCGAGTTTAACTTTGATAACACCATTACCAAAGCTCCCAATATGGTAGAAGGCACAAGGGCGAAAATTTATTATGAGTTCAACCCCTCTTTCAGCCATATCAACGAAGGTTTTGATAAGTTGATGTTGGACATTCGCCACTATCAGTCTTTGCACAAAGAAATTACCTTTGCGGCTCGTTTCAGTGCTGGGGCATTTGGAGGACGTTCGCCTAAACGTTTTATGCTGGGAGGTGTGGATAATAATCTTTCGCAACAAGCAAGCTTGGGAGGCAATCCGCCGCTTGATGTAAGTTTTGAGCAAGGCAATCCTGATGTACTTTTTCACGAATTTGCCACTAATTTGCGTGGCTTTAATTTCAACAGCCAGAATGGCAAATATTTTATGCTATTCAATGCCGAACTGCGAGTGCCAATTATCAAATATTTGCTTCAAAACTCCATTTCTTCCAACTTTTTCAAAAATCTGCAATTTATTGCCTTCGGCGACCTCGGCTCGGCTTGGAACAACACAGCCCCTTGGAATAGGCAAAATGATGTAAATACCCAACTGATAGATACACCCCCTTTCACTATCATTGTCAATAATTTCAAAAGTCCTTATTTGGCAAGCTATGGCTGGGGCTTTCGTACCACCTTTTTGGGCTACTACCTGAAAGCCGATATAGCTTGGAAAGTGGAGGACTTTGTAGTTACGCCACGCCCCGTGTGGGTGATTTCTATGGGGTATGATTTTTAGGCAAGCACACCAAACAAATCAAACTCTTGGGCTACGGTAATGCGAATACTTGCGAAATCGCCTATGCGTATGTAAGTATTTTTATCAGCTTTTACCAGCACTTCGTTATCTACTTCGGGGGAGTCGTATTCTGTTCTACCGATAAAGTAATCCCCCTCTTTTCTATCAAAAAGCACCTTAAAAACTTTGCCTACTTTTTGCTGATTGAGTTCCCAAGAAATTTCCTGCTGAATGTTCATAATTTCGGCGGCACGTTCTTGCTTTACCTCTTGTGGAATGTCATCTGGCATTGTGAAGGAATGTGTTTGCTCTTCGTGAGAGTATGTGAAAACTCCCAGCCTATCGAAACGCATTTTTTCTACAAATTCACACATTTCCTCAAAGTGTTTTTCAGTTTCGTGGGGGTGTCCGACAATCAGTGTGGTTCGTAAAGCAATTTCAGGCACTTTTTGCCGAATTTTATCCAAAAGTACTTCTGTTTTTTCACGGGTAATGCCTCTACGCATTATTTTGAGCATTTCAGAGGAGCCGTGTTGCAAAGGCATATCCAAATATTTGCAGATACTAGCGTGTTTTTGGATTACGTCCAAAATTTCCATAGGGAAACCCGCAGGATAGGCGTATTGGAGGCGTATCCATTCAATGCCTTCCACTTCGGCGAGTTTTTCTAAAAGTTGATGTAAAGTTCTTTTGCCTTCGGTATCCAAACCATAATAGGTAAGGTCTTGGGCAATCAGGATTAACTCTTTGGTGCCTTTTTTGGCAAAATTTTTGGCTTGTTCTACAAGTTGTTCCACAGGACGCGAAACGTGTTTGCCCCTCATCAGCGGAATAGCACAAAAAGAGCAAGGTCGGTCGCAACCTTCCGAAATTTTGAGATAAGCATAATGCGAAGGGGTAGTGAGTAGCCTTTCGCCTACAAGTTCGTGTTTGTAGTCTGCTTTGAGGGTTTTGAGCAAACGAGGCAATTCGTTTGTGCCAAAAAAAGCATCCACTTGCGGAATTTCAGCAGAAAGTTCGTCTTTGTAGCGATGCGAAAGACAACCTGTAACATAGAGTTTATCAATTAAGCCTTCTTCTTTGGCATCGGCATATTGCAAAATAGTATCAATGGATTCCTGCTTGGCATTTTCAATGAAGCCGCAAGTATTGATAATAATGATGTTGGCATCAGATTGAGCTTCTTCGTGAGTTACCTCAAAACGATTGGCTTTGAGTTGGGTAAAAATTTCTTCAGAATCTACCAAATTTTTGGCACACCCCAAAGTAATGATATTGACTTTGTTTTTGCGTAAAGTTTTGGTTTTCATTGTTTTAATCCTTGTAAGCTACGAAAATTATTTCATTCATATCCAAAGCATAACGTTTGATTTCTTCGGCGGGAAGCGTTTTTACAAAATCATCTGCCACTACTCTAAAACCCACAGAAGCAATGCGTTCTGCATAATCTCCGCCATAGAGCCTCAAATGGTCGCTTTGCCCAAAGGCTTTTTCTCGCTCTTTGGGTGAGGTAATGCTTTTGTCTTCATAGGTTTGAGGCAAGTTCCAATCCAAAGGAGATTGCAAAATTGCCCAGCCCCCTTTTTGTAGCACTCTGTAAATTTCTCGTAAAGCCTGCAAATCATCTGTTACGTGTTCTAAAACGTGATTGCAGAAAACTACATCAAAGCTATTATCAGCAAAAGGCATTTGGTGAATATCCATTTTTACTTTTGCCCAAGGCGACTCCAAATCTGCCGTAACATATTCTTGTAAATTAGATAGATTTTCAAATTTTTTCAAAAAGCAAATTTCAGGAGCAATGTGCAACACTTTCAGGGGGGCTTGAAAAAAATTGGTTTTTCTTTGCAAGTATAGCCACAGCAAGCGGTGGCGTTCCAAAGAAAGCGAGTCGGGGCAAAGAGCATTTTCACGAGGCTTTATTCTGCCATAAGGCAAAAACTTTCGGTAAGTTTTGCCCGAAATAGGGCATTGTACCTGATTGCCTCTGTAAAACACCGCTACCACCCGCAAAGCACCTATACCAAACTTCTGTAAATACTTGCGAGGCACAAAACGAATAAAAAAACGAACCAGTTGCTTCATTGCTTCCAAATAAGCCACAAAGATACAAAATTTGTAACTATTTATGTTCAAAAAGTTAAAGGTTCAAGCGTTTGGGGTAAAAAAAGTTTTACTCCGTATAGCTATCATATCTAATGCTCTAAATCCTGTTTCTTGCTTCCTGTTTCCTGTTTCAATACTGCAATTAGACCTAAACAATTGCCAAAATTTTTAATATCAGCCTCATAAAACCTTTTTCCAAAACTTGCCATTAGGCTCTCTTTTTGCCAAATAAATTCCTTATCTTTGCAGAAAATTATTGCTTTTTCATTTCTAAATTTTTGGGTACAAATGTGTGGAATTGGTTTTATTCGTTTGCGTAAGCCTTACCAGTATTACTTAGATAAATACGGCTCGGTGCTATATCCTTTGCAAAAGTTGTATATGCTTATGGACAAACAAAGCAATCGGGGGCAAGATGGAGCAGGAGTGGCTGTCATTAAGTTAGATGTGCCGCCTGGGCACCGTTACATCAGTAGGTATCGTTCTATCAAACAGCAAGCTACGCATAAAATTTTCAAGAAAATAGCAAAAAAAATTAAGAAAACTACCAAAGGACACAAAAAAGAAGCCCTCAATGCCCAATGGCTTAAAGAAAATGTCGCTTTTACAGGTGAGTTGCTTTTAGGACACCTACGCTATGGCACACACGGCTTGAACAGCATTGAAAATTGCCACCCTTTTTTGCGTCAGAATAATTGGCGAAGCAGAAATTTGGTGCTTGCAGGCAATTTTAATATGACCAACAATGATGAACTCTTTGAAAAACTGCTTCAGCTTGGTCAGCACCCCAAAGAAAAAATTGATACCGTAACCGTACTTGAAAAAATCGGTCATTTTTTGGACGAAGAAAACCAACTCATCTACGATGCCCACAAAGAACTTTACAGCAAGCAGGAAATGTCGGCAGTAATTGAGGAAAAGATTGATTTACAGAGAGTTTTGCGTAGAGCTTGCAAAGATTTTGATGGCGGCTATGCTATTGTAGGAATGACAGGCTACGGAGCGGCTTTCGTAGCTCGCGACCCTGCGGGTATTCGCCCTGCTTATTTTTGGGCAAATGATGAATTTTTGGTGGTAGCTTCTGAAAGAGCCGCTATCAAACTTGCTTTTGATGCCCCTTATGAAGAAATTGAAGAGATAAAGCCTGCTCACGCCCTGATTGTTCATAAAAACGCTACTTTTGAACAAAAACCCTTTGCCGAGCCTTTGCCCCAAAAGTCTTGCAGTTTTGAACGCATTTATTTTTCACGTGGAACAGACCCTGCTATCTATCAGGAACGCAAGCAGTTAGGATTTTTACTTGCTCCCAAAGTTTTGGAAGCTATCCAATACGATTTAGAAAACACGATTTTTTCCTATGTTCCCAATACCGCCGAAACATCTTTTTTAGGACTTCTCAAAGGTTTGGAATACCACTTGGAGCAAAAGCGAAAAGATTTTCTACAAAAGCAAGATTGGCAAAATCTTGAAAAAACCATTTCTACACGCATACGCGTAGAAAAACTGGTTATCAAAGATGCTAAACTCCGCACTTTTATCACTGATGATAGCCACCGCAAAGAAATGGTCAATTCGGTGTATGATACCACCTACAACGTAGTTCGCAAAAAGCAAGATACGCTCGTTATCATTGACGACTCTATCGTGAGAGGTACTACTTTGGAAGAGAGCATTTTGCAAATGCTGGATAAATTAGAACCCCGAAAAATTATCATTGTTTCTTCTGCTCCTCAAATTCGCTATCCCGATTGTTATGGAATAGATATGTCCAAAATGGGTGAATTTGTTGCCTTTCGGGCTATGCTGGAACTGCTCAAAGAACGAGGCGAACACCTTGTTTTTGACGAAAAACTGCTTGCTGAAAATGAAAATCTTGCTCAAAAATGGTACAATCTTTTCAGCGAAGAGGAAATTTCAGTCAAAATTGCCCAAATGATAAAGCAAAAAAGCAAAATTCAGGCAGAAGTTGAAGTTATCTATCAAAGTATAGAAAATCTGCACAATGCCTGCCCCCTACATCAAGGTGATTGGTACTTTACAGGCAACTATCCCACGCCTGGCGGCTATAAGGTGGTGAATAAATCCTTGAAAAACTTTTTAGAGGGCAGATTGGAAAGGGCTTATTAAAGGCTGAAAACAGCAAGGCAAAAGTTTAAGGTAAGGGCAGTAGATGTAATACTCCCCTCTTTCTGCATTTTTGAGCCTAAATGCTTATAAATTTTCTTGGCAAATTTTTCTCTTTTAGCGAATTTTCGCTAAATTGCTTGCCCATACTTCAACCCTCTAATCTTGGATAATTATGCTCAATGCCCAAATTTCAGCCGCCAATCTGTATAGCGAAGTGCTAACAGATGAGGCAATCGCTTTTTTGGTTCATTTACACAAAAAATTCAATCCCAAGCGTAAAGAGCTACTTGCTAAACGTCAGGAACGCCTGCAGGAACTTAAAAATGGCAAATTACCCACTTTTTTACCCGAAACACAAGCCATTCGTGAAGATGCTTCTTGGAAAGTAGCCCCTATACCTGCGGATTTGCAAGATAGACGCGTAGAAATCACAGGACCTGTGGATAGAAAAATGGTTATCAATGCTCTCAATTCGGGAGCAAAGGTATTTATGGCAGATTTTGAAGATGCCAACTCGCCCACTTGGGAAAATTGTTTGGAAGGGCAAATCAACTTGAAAAATGCCATTTTGCGACAAATAGACTTTACCGCCGAAAACGGCAAAACCTATCAGCTCAACGAAAAAACCGCAGTCCTGAAAGTTCGCCCTCGTGGCTGGCACTTAGTTGAAAAGCACTTTCTGGTAGAAGGCGAACCTATTTCTGCCTCTCTGTTTGATTTCGGACTTTTCTTTTTCCACAATGCCCAAAATTTGCTTGCTCGTGGTACAGCTCCTTATTTTTATTTGCCCAAATTAGAAAACCATTTGGAAGCCCGCCTCTGGAACGAAGTATTTGTAGAAGCCCAAAATTATTTAGCCATACCCGAAGGTACTATCAAAGTTACGGTACTGATTGAAACTATCCTTGCGGCATTTGAAATGGAAGAAATCATCTACGAACTTCGTAAGCACTTGGCAGGGTTAAATGCAGGACGTTGGGACTACATTTTTAGCACTATCAAAAAACTTCATCATTTGCCCCAAGCCCAATTCCCCGACAGAAGCCAAATCACGATGCAAGTACCTTTTATGCGTGCCTATGCTCAGTTGCTTGTGAAAATTTGCCACAAACGCAATGCTCACGCCATAGGGGGAATGTCGGCTTTTATTCCTTCTCGTAAAGATGAAGAAGTAAATAAAAATGCTTTTGCCAAAGTACGTGCCGATAAAGAATTGGAAGCTACCACAGGCTATGATGGTACTTGGGTTGCCCACCCCGACCTTGTACCTATTGCCCAAGAAGCCTTTGATAAAGTTTTGGGCTCAAATCCTCATCAAAAGCACATTTTACGCCAAGACCTACACCTTTCGGATAAAGATTTGCTCAATTTTACGATAGAAGGTGGAAAAATTACCGAGCAAGGCTTGCGAACCAACATCAATGTAGGCATTTTGTACATTGAATCGTGGCTTTCGGGGGTAGGAGCGGCGGCTCTCTACAACCTTATGGAAGATGCCGCAACCGCTGAAATTTCAAGAGCCCAAGTGTGGCAATGGCTCAAAACAAAAGCCCCATTAGAGGACGGCAGAACTATTGATTTAGCACTTTACAAGCAAATTTTACAAGAAGAAACCGAAAAATGCAAAAAACTGCTCGGTGAGGCAAGAGTGCAAACAGGAAATTTAGAAAAGGCTATCAAAATTTTTGATGAAATTGTTTTGAATGAAAATTTTGTGGAATTTCTGACTATTCCCGCTTACGAATATTTGGCATAGATTGGGTTTCATTTTCTTTCCTCTTTTTGGTGGCTACCAAAAAGAGGAAAGAGCAAAAATTAGTGTATTTCATTCAAATAAAACAAGGCTTCTTGCAATTCGTGTTCAGCCACAGGCACATCAATAATGCCTCTGCCAATTTCCGAAAGCAAAGTGCAACGAATTTCGCCACTCTGATTTTTTTTATCTTGCAGAGCCAGTTGGGTAATTTCTTCCACATCTTTATCGCTCAAAAATATTTTGCTATCTGCAAACTGCCCTGCAATGTAATCTTGAATTTCATCTAAATCTTCTTTTTCAATAAAGCCTTTTTGAACAGCGATAAAACTTTCGGCAATCATACCCCAAGCTACTGCCTCGCCGTGTAAAAGTGAGTTATCAGTTTCCAAGAAGTGGCTTTCCAAAGCGTGTCCAACCGTATGCCCAAAATTGAGCAGTTTGCGAACATTTTTTTCTTGAAAATCTTTTTCAACAATTATTTTCTTGTACCCAACGGAATGTTGAACCAAAGTATCCCAATCTTGCTCTTTCCAAGGCAAAGTGGAGATTTCATTCCACATTTCCTTATCAGCAATGAGGCAATGCTTAATGATTTCGGCAAAACCTGCACGCAATTCTCTTTCGGGTAAGGTTTCTAAAAAAATTGTATCAATAAAAACCGCCTTAGGAAGTGAAAAAACACCTATTTGATTTTTATAGCCTTCAAAATCTATACCTACTTTTCCGCCTACGCTGGCATCTACTTGGGCAAGCAAGGTAGTTGGGATTTGAATAAAATCAATGCCACGTTTGTATGTAGCGGCACAAAAGCCTCCCAAATCACCAATCACCCCTCCCCCTAAATTGATAAGTAGTGCGTTTCTATCAAATTTTTGGGCAGTCATTGCCGACCAAATCTGTTGGGCGGTTTCAATGTTTTTATATGCCTCTCCCGAAGGAATCTTAAAAACAAACGCCTTATTCCACAAAAACTCAAGTGCCGTCAAGCAGTGCTTGGAAGTGTTTTCATCGCAAAGGATAAAAATCTTGCTGTAATTTTGCTTCGAAAGCCATTCTTTGAGGGTATTAGTCAGGTTTGCCGAACAGAAAAAAACATTTTCCACTTGCAAAAAAGTTTTAGAAAAGTGTTTGCACCAATTTTTAATCAAACGTAAGGAAAAGAATTTTCTTGCCCAAATTTTCTAAAATCACAAGCCCGCAAGCAGAAAAGTGCTTTGTCCTACTTTTGAAATTTTTTTCTTTCTTTTTTATGGAATTTTTGCTAACCTTACATCATACAAGAAAAAGCGTATCTTTATGAAAAAGCTCATTTTCGCTCTTGCTATTCTACTGGCAATCGTCCAAACTAATCAGGCACAAACTATGTATGAAAATTTGTGGAAAAAAGTAACTGACGCCGAAGACAAAGGCTTACCCGAAACGGCTCGCAAAGAAGTAGAGGCTATTTATGCACTCGCTCAAAAAGAAAAAAACAATGCACAACTCGTAAAAGCAGTAATTCATAGGCTCAAATATTACGAGGTAAAAGAAGAAAAAGATGTGGTCAAAGCCCTAATGGAACTCAAAAAAGAGGCTGAAAAAGCTGATTTCCCGACCAAAAATCTGCTCTATTCTATGCAGGCTGAAATTTTTTGGAAATATTACCAAGAAAACCGCTGGCAATTTTCGGGCAGAACGCAAATGCAGGAAAGCCCCGAAGATATAGAAACGTGGAGCATCGCCAAAATTACCGAAGAAACCCGCAAACATTTCTTGCTTTCGCTTCAAAATGCTTCTGAATTGCAAAAAGTACAAATCAACGTTTTTGATGAAATCATCAGCAAAGGTATGCAAGAGGCTCGTGCCTTACGCCCCACCCTCTACGATTTTCTGGCTTGGCGTGCCATTTATTTTTTCCAAAACAACGAAGCTGAAGTTACTCGCCCTTTTTACTATTTTCAGGTAGATAAAAATGAATACTTTGCCCCCGCCACCTATTTTATCAAACTCAACCTGCAAACCAAAGACGAAGACTCTTTTGATTTCATCACGCTCAAAATCTACCAAGAACTGCTCAAAATCAATCAGAATAGCAACAAAAACACCTATCTGCATATAGATTTAGCCCGCCAGCAGTTTGTGTATAAAAATTCGGTTTCACCCCAAAAAGATGAACTCTATTTGCAAGCTCTCGAAAAAATGAAAAACCTTTACGAAGGCAACGCTGAAGTTTCTTTTGTATATCACGCTTTGGCTATGTATTGGTTTAAGAGAGGGCAAAAATATAATCCCGAAAAAGGTAATCAGTTTCAGATGGATTTGAAAAAAGCCTATCAGATTTGCGAAGAGGCCATACAAAAATACCCCGATAGCAGAGGCACAATCAACTGCAAAAGCCTACAAAATAGTATTATCACCAAAGAAATTGCTTTACAAATGGAGCAAACCGAGCCATCAAACACTGCTTTTAAGGCTTTGCTTACTTATAGTAATTTTGACAAACTGCATTTCCGTATTTTTAAGGTAGATAGGGCAGAAGTTGAAAAAAAACGCCGAGAGCAACGCAAAAACTACGACGACTACCAAGAACGCAAATTTCTTACTCATTTCCTTAGCCAAAAACCTATTCGTACAGGTTCTTTTAATTTACCCAACCAGCAAGATTTCCAAAAGCACCGTACCGAAATTGCTTTTGAGGGTTTGCCCACAGGCGACTATATGCTTATTACCAGCGAAAAAAATAATTTTACCCTTGAAAAAGATAACGCCATTGCCTACAACTTTTTTACCATTTCCGATATTGCCTATATCCATAAAAATCTGCCCGATGGCAAAATGGACTTATACACCTTGCACCGCAAAACAGGCGAACCCCTGCCCAATGTACAATTGGAAGCCTATACCTATCGCTACAACTCTTCTTTGGGATATTATGAAAGATTTGCCAAAGGGAAGTTTCAAACCGACTCCAAAGGCTTTGTACGATTACCCTATATGCGTTCTACGGATAGAAGCTACTACGAAACCAATTTAGATATAGATTTCAAACTCGGAAACGACTTTGTTTCTACACAACAAGTAGATGACGGACGCTATTATTCGTATGGAGCTTTGTACCAAACTGCCTACCAAGAGCCACAAGCTATTTCCAAAACCTTGTTTTTCTTGGATAGAGCCATTTACCGACCTGGGCAAACTATTTATTTCAAGGGACTACTTATTACCCAAAAAGGCAAAGAAAATAAGATTTTGCCTAATATGCCTGTGGAAGTAGTTTTTTACAATGTGAATCGTCAGGAAGTAGAAAGAAAAAGTTTTGTTACGAATGAATATGGAACTTTCAATGGCTTTTTTACCGCCCCACAAAATGGCATTACAGGGCAAATGCAACTTGCTTCCAGCATCAATGGAAATATCTATTTTTCAGTAGAAGAGTACAAACGCCCCAAATTTGAAGTAAAATTTGAGCCTTTGAAGCAAGCCTATCGTTTGGGTGAGGAAGTAATTGCCGAAGGAAAAGCACAAGCCTATTCAGGGGCAAGCATTGATAATGCCCAAGTAAAATACCGAGTGGTTCGTAAAGCGGAGTTTCCGATTTGGTGGTGGCGTTGGTATGGATACTATCCTGAAAGCCCTGAAATTGAAATCACGAATGGCACTGCCCAAACCGATGCCAATGGCGTTTTCAAAATCAAATTCAATGCTATCCCCGATTTGAGTGTAGATAAAGCCAGCGAACCTGTGTTCAATTATACAATTTATGCCGATGTAACCGACCTCAATGGCGAAACCCGTAGCAACCAAATCACCGTGAAAGTGGGTTACAAAACTTTGCAAATTGGCACAAATCTCGCCGACCTTAACCAAGATACTTGGGAAGGCAAAGCCTTTCAAATTCAAACAACCAACCTGATGGGCGAATTTGAACCAGCCCAAGGAGAAGTTCACATTTATAGGCTCAAAATACCTTCCAAGTCTTTCAAGCAACGCTTATGGGGCAAGCCTGATGTACATACACTCTCCAAAGCCGATTTTGAGCGTATGTTTCCCGATGAAGCCTATCAGAATGAAGATAACCAAGCTTTTTGGGAAAAAGATAGAAGCGTGTTCAATACAGCTTTCAATACACGCGAAAAGAAAGAGTTTGAACTCAAAGACCTCAAAAAATGGCAACAAGGCATTTATCTTATTGAAATGGTTGCTACCGATAAATACGGGCAAGAAGTTCGTAGCAAAAATTACTTTGAAGTATTTTCGGATAAAGCCAAAAGCCCTGCCATTCCTACCAATGTTTTGCTCAAACCCCTTAAACCTGCTCACGAAGCAGGTGAAACAGCTCAAATTTTGGTGGCTACCTCTCATACGCAAAAGATATTGTATGAAGTCGCTTTTGAAAGAGAGATTTTGAAAAGCGAATGGTTAAATCTAAAAAATGAGCAAACCTTGCTGGCTGTACCTATCCGCGAAGCTATGAAAGGAGGTTTTTATGTTACGGCTGTAGGCATTTACAACAATCGCCTTTACAAGGAGCAAAAATTTGTCAATGTACCTTATAGCGAAAAAGAATTGGAAGTAATTTTTGAAACCTATCGCGACAAACTCCTGCCTGGCGAGCAAGAAGAATGGCGTTTGCGTATCAAGGGCAAAAAAGCCGATAAAATCGCCGCCGAAATGGTTGCTACACTCTACGATGCTTCGCTTGATGCTTTCAGAGTAAATGAATGGGACGCCAGTTTTTGGAGAGCCAACTATCTCTATGGAAATTGGGAGGCAACCCCCGACTTCAAGGCAGATGCTTTTCGGGTGCAATATTATGGGTGGAATCGCTCTTTTGCCACTTTTAATTACGATTTTGACGATTTGAACTGGTTTGGGTATAGCTTTTATTACTACTATTCAAGGCGGAGGGATAGAGGCGGAAATATAAAATATGCTACAAAACCTGCCGCTTCAATGAAAGAAAGAGACGGAGAAGCTTTGGAGGTAAGTCCAACGACCGCTTATAGTGATGTAGAAAAAAGAGAAATGACTAAAAAGAAAGAAGCCGCCGCCGATGAAGAACTAAGCGAGCAAGAGGTATTTGGGAATACTGAAACAAAAAATAATGTAGGAAAAGACAAAGGCAAGAAAACTCAAGCAGATGAAGTGCAAATCCGTAAAAATTTCAACGAAACAGCCTTTTTCTACCCTGAATTGCGTACCAATGAAAACGGCGAAATTATCATTAAATTCACCGTGCCCGAAGCCCTAACCCGCTGGAAAATGCTTGGCTTTGTACATACCAAAGAATTAGCGTATGCCCTTGCTGAAAACTCTTTGGTAACCCAAAAAAACTTGATGGTAGTGCCTAATCAGCCTCGTTTTTATAGAGAAAATGATGAAATGGTGTTCGCTGTAAAAGTTACCTCTCTTGCCGAAACCGAACTCAAAGGCGAAGCCCAAATAGAGTTTTTTGATGCAATAGCAGGTAAAAAAGTGAATTTAGGCTTTGGAGAAAGTTCTGGGGCAAAATCTTTTGTGGTAAAACCCGGTCAGAGTCAGAATTTGGAATGGAAAATTCGTATTCCTGAAGGTTTGCAGGCTCTTACTTACCGAGTGGTGGCTAAATCAGGCAAATTTTCTGACGGCGAAGAAATGACTTTGCCCGTAGTTACCAACCGAATGCTTGTAACCGAAACAATGCCTTTGCCCATTCGTGGAAAGCAAGAAAAGGACTTTAAGTTTGAAAAACTCATCACCAGCGGTAGTTCCAATACGCTCAAACACCAGCGTTTCACTTTGGAATTTACCTCTAACCCCGCTTGGTATGCAGTACAGGCATTGCCTTATATGATGGAGTACCCTTACGAGTGTGTGGAGCAGACTTTTAGCCGTTATTATGCCAATTCCATTGCTACCCACGTAGCCAATAGCAACCCAAAAATCAAACAAGTATTTGATACTTGGAAAAACTACCAGCCCGATGCCCTACTTTCCAATTTGGAGAAAAATCAGGAACTTAAATCGGCTCTTTTGGAAGAAACGCCTTGGGTACTCAATGCCAAAGATGAAAGCCAACGCAAACGCCAAATCGCTCTCCTTTTCGATTTGAACCGAATGGCAAGCGAACAAGCCGCCGCTCTGGAGAAAGTTCGTAAGCATCAACTTTCAAGTGGAGGTTTTACGTGGTTTCTTGGCTTCCCCGAAGATAGATATATGACACAGCACATCATTGCCCAAATGGGACATCTGGACGTGATGAAAGTAAAATCAGTTCGCCAAGATGCTAGCACTTGGCAAATGCTTCAAAAAGCCATCTCTTATGCCGATAGAATGATAGCCGATGATTATGAAAAACTGAAAGCCTGCGTAAAACGTGGTGATTGTAAATTTGAAAACAACAACCTCAGCTACATTCAAATTCAGTATTTGTATGCTCGCAGTTATTTCAAAGATATAGCTATTCCCAATGGAAGCAAAGAAGCCTTCAATTATTATTTGGGACAAGCCAAGAAATTCTGGCTCTCGTATCCGCTCTATACCGAAGGAATGTTGTGCTTGGCTTTGGATAGATTTGGCGATAAGCAAACGCCGCAAGCTATGATAAAATCTTTCACAGAAAAATCTTTGCATAGCGAAGAGTTTGGAATGTATTGGAAGCAAGAACGTTCTTGGTGGTGGTACCACGCCCCTATCGAAACACAAGCCTTGATGATTGAAGTTTATGACGAGGTTGCCAAAAACACCAAAGCCGTTGAGGATTTGAAAGTTTGGCTCTTGAAGCAAAAACAAACCCAAGATTGGAAAACCACACGTGCTACTGCCGAAGCCTGTTTTGCTCTTTTGCGTAGAGGTAGCGATGTTTTGGCAAGCGAGCAACTCGTAGAAGTAAGTTTAGGCGGGCAAGTGGTTCGCCCTTCGGAGGCTACCGAAACCAAAGTAGAGGCTGGTACAGGTTATTTCAAAACGGCTTGGAATGCCGAGCAAGTTCGTCCCGAAATGGGAAATATCAAAGTTACTAAAAAAGATGAAGGCGTAGCTTGGGGAGCTGTGTATTGGCAGTATTTTGAACAATTAGATAAAATCACTTTTGCCGAAACCCCCATTAGCATCAAAAAAGACCTATTCTTGGAAAAAGATAGCGACAAGGGCAAAATTTTAGTACCTATCACCGAGAAAAATCCTATCAAGGTAGGCGATTTGGTAAAAGTACGCGTAGAAATTCGTGTGGATAGAGATATGGAATATGTACATCTGAAAGATATGCGTGCCGCTGGTTTTGAGCCTATCAATGTACTCTCGGGCTACCGCTATCAAGACGGAATGTGGTACTACGAAAGCACTCGCGATATGGCAACTAATTTCTTTATCAGTTACTTGCGTAAGGGTACGTATGTTTTTGAATATCCTTTGCGAGCTTCTTTGAAAGGAAATTACTCCAATGGCATCACAACTATTCAATGTATGTACACCCCCGAATTTACGAGCCATTCGGCAGGAATACGCGTAAAAATTGAGTAGAAGGAATAACCAAACAAAAGAGGGCTTTGAAAATGAAGCCCTCTTTTATTTTCTCGTTATTACGATGCTTTATTATTGCACACTCAAACGTTTGACTGCCACACCCTTTTCAGTATGAATTTTCAGTAGATACATACCTTTGGGCAAGCGTTCTATGTTGAAAGTAGCTACACTATTGCGGGTAGTTTGCTCACTTACCATTTGTCCCAAAGGATTGTAAAGCACTAAATGAGCCTCTTGCACCTGAATACCCTTCAAATCTACTACAAAACTACTTTGAGCTGGATTAGGATACAAACCTATTTCACGAGCCAATGGCGTTTCTTCAAGAGCGGTGGGAGTTTTCCTAAATTTGATTTTTCTTGTATTTGAGGCGGCTGTTTCAGTTCCTCTTTTAGCCCTTACTTGATAGATATAACTTGCTTCATCTTCTAAACTTGCATCGTTATCGATATAAGTAGTGGTATTGGGTGGTAGAATAGCAATATCCACTGTTGAAGAAACAGGTTGCCCCTCCTTACGGCGAGAAAGTATAAAATTTTCTTCATCAGCAGAGTTATCATTCCAACGCAAATCTATGCGGTCTTGTGCAAAAAAGTTCGGATTATCACCTTCTTGATTGGTTACAATTAAGTTGGTAGGAGCTTGTAAAGGTGCTTGACGAACATAAATAAGCATTTCAGAAACATCAGTTTTGGTGCCATTGCTTACCGTGAGCCTTACTTTGTATGTACCCACGTTATTGAAAGTAACCACAGGAGGATTTGCCGCAGAAGCCGATGTAGCTGTATAAGTAGCAGGTGAAGCACCTCCCAAGCCATCTACATCAAAATTCCAATTCCAAGAAGTAATAGCAGGCTCGGTACCTGTTACGCCTGACCTATCCGTAAAATTCACTTGCAGACCTTGTACCCCTGCAATTATATTTGCCGAAAAAATAGAAAATAGTGTATTTCCGATGAGTTCTTTACGGCGAGGAGAGTTGAGAAGCACTATTCTCATTCTATCTACTTGCTGACGTGTAAACATATTTTTGCAATTATCAGCAGAGTAGTCCATATAGTTCTCAATTTGGTCGGGCATATTTTGTCCCCAGATTTCATCAATGGTAGAACAAGTATTTTTGCTCAACAGCGAAGAGCAAGAAGTCAGCGAAGTTGAACCATTTTGCCAAGGGGTATCCGTGCAATAATCATCAGCAGAGCAATTGCCATCGCCCCAACTATGACGCAAACCAAGCCAATGACCTATTTCGTGCGTAGTAGTACGCCCTCGGTCGGTATTAGGTGCAACAGGAGCTGTAATAAAGGGACCCGCTGGATAAGGCGTGCCATCAGCTTGATAATTTGAACCAAAAGCTCTATAATCCATTACAACGCCATCTGTATTGCTTGCCTGAGGGCTGGTAGGCATACCGGGCAAACCCGAACCATCAGGAAATTGAGCAAAACCCAAAAGCCCCGAACTACCAAAATTTACCACCCACATATTCAAATATACATTCGGATTCCATATAGTGGCAGGTTTTAGGGTGCTATTACAGGTATTCATACTCCAAGTTGTAATCCCAAAAGTTGTCTGCCCGTTAATTCGTCTGACACCCGGTTCAGCCAACGGATTACCCAAAGGGTCTTGTGTGGCGGGTTCAAATTCTAAATCAGGGAAAGCCCCCGCTACGGTCTGAAAGAAACTCCGAGTTTGAGAAGCATCAGCATTGGTTCGCTGAAAATCTTCATTCAATACCCTAATTTGTGAAATGGCTTGTGCATAAGGAATATTTTCGCTTCCATTGGCAATAGTAGCCTGACTGGTCTGATAAACTACGTGAATAATGACTTTTATTTTGTAAGGACCTCCCCCCAAACGACCATTAGATATTTTTACAGGCTGAGAAAGATGCCCACCACCCATTTTAGATTTAAGCCAATTTTCAAAATCTTCTATTGTACCGAAGCTATCAGGATACTGCTCTCGTAACTGACGCTCAAAAATATGAGAGCCACAAGGTTCTTGTTGTGCCGTTGCAACAAAACTTGTAAGCAGAAACAGCAAAGAAAAAAAGAAGTTTTTTAGCATAAAATCAGAAAAGGTTTGATTAAAATATAAAAGCACGTAAATCTAAAAAATTTACGTGCCTTCAAAAAAACTATTCCATTATTGTACGCTCAAACGTTTGACCGCCACGCCCTTTTCAGTATGAATTTTCAGTAGATACATACCTTTGGGCAAGCGTTCTATGTTGAAAGTAGCTACACTATTGCGGGTAGTTTGCTCACTTACCATTTGCCCCAAAGGACTGTAAAGCACTAAACGAGCCTCTTGTACCTGAATACCCTTCAAATCTACTACAAAACTACTTTGAGCTGGGTTAGGGTACAAGCCTATTTCACGAGCCAATGGCGTTTCATCAAGAGATAAAACAGCAGATTTTCTAAATTTGATTTTTCTAGTGTTCGATGAAGCTGTTTCTGTACCCCGAGTAGCTCTTACTTGGTAAATATAATCTACATTATCTTCCAAAGAAGCGTCATTATCACTGTAAGTAGTAGTGTTAGCTGGAAGTGTAGCTATATCTACGGTAGAAGATACGGGGGCACCATCTCTTCTACGAGATACTATAAAACTATTTTCATTAGGGGAGTTATCATTCCATTGAAGATCTACTCTATCTGTTGCATAGAAATTAGGACTTGTTCCCTCCTGATTAGTTACAATTAAGTTGGTAGGGGCTTGTAAAGGTGGCTGACGAACATAAATAAGCATTTCAGAAACATCAGTTTTAGAACCATTGCTCACTGTAAGTCTTACCTTATATGTACCCACATTATTGAAAGTAACCAAAGGAGGATTTGCCGCAGAAGCCGAAGTAGCTGTATAAGTAGCAGGTGAAGCTCCTCCCAAACCATCTACATCAAAATTCCAGTTCCAAGAAGTAATAGCGGGTTCTGTACCTGTTACGCCCGACCTATTGGTAAAAGTAACTTGCAAGGGAGAAAGCCCACCAATAACATTCGCAGAGAAAATTGAAAATAAAGTATTTCCAATAAGTTCTTTGCGACGAGGGGAATTGAGAAGCACTATTCTCACTCTATCTATCTGTTGACGGGTAAACATATTCATACACACATCAGCAGAGTAATCCATATAGTTTTCAATTTGGTCGGGCATATTTTGTCCCCAAGGTTCATCTATTGTAGAACAAGTGTTGCGAGTTTGTGAAGAAGCACAATTGCTTGTAAGTGGAGAATCTCCATTTTGCCAAGGTGTATCCGAACAGAAATCATCAGCGGAGCAATTTCCATCGCCCCAACTATGACGCAAGCCAAGCCAGTGTCCGATTTCGTGGGTAGCAGTACGACCTCTATCAGTACCAGCCGCTAACGGAGAAGTAATATAAGGACCTGCGGGGTCTGGATTACCGTTTGCTAAATAATTAGAACCAAAACTTCTAAAATTGATAACAACGCCATCTGTATTGCTAGGCTGAGTTCCTGTAGGCATACCAGGCAAGCCAGAACCTTCTGGAAATTGTGCATAGCCAAATAATCCAGAGTTTGTAAATCTAACACACCATATGTTAAGATAAACATTCGGATTCCATATAGTATTTGGTTTTAATATAGTTTCAATATTTCCTCCTGATCCTTCATTCCAACTTGTAACCCCCCAAGTAGTCTGTCCATTGATACGGCGTACCCCCGGCTCTGCCAATGGGTTATTAGAGGGGTCGTGTGTGGCAGGCTCAAACTCTAAATCAGGGAAAGCCCCCGCCACAGTTTGAAAAATGCTTCTAGTTTGCGAAGCATCTGCATTGGTACGCTGAAAGTCCTCATTTAGTACCCTAATCTGAGACATTGCCTGTGCATAAGGAATATTCTCACTGCCATTGGCAATAGTCGCTTGGCTGGTCTGATAAATTACGTGGATAATCACTTTGATTTTGTAAGGTCCTCCCCCTAATCTGCCATTCGGCATTTTTACAGGTTGAGAAAGATACCCATCGCCCATTTTAGATTTGAGCCAACTTTCAAAACTTTCCACAGTACCAAAATTTCCCGGATACTGCTCTCGCAACTGTTGTTCATAAATATGAGACCAACATTTCTCCTGTGCCATTGAGAACGGAATTCCTATTGTACCCCAAAAAAATAGGAGCGAAAGTAATTTTTTCAACATACGTACTAAATTTAATTTGGTGAAAAATAGTGAAAAAAAGCCTTGTAGATATTGCCATCTACAAGGCAAAAGTTAGCAATATTACTGCACACTCAAACGTTTTACAGCTACACCTTTTTCGGTGTAAATTTTCAGTAGATACATACCTTTGGGTAAGCGTTCTACACTAAAAGTAGCTTCGCTACTGCGGGTAGTTTGCTCGCTTACTATTTGTCCTAATGAGCTATAAAGTACCAAGCGAGCTTCTTGCACCTGAATACCTTTCAAATCTACTATAAAGCTATTTTGAGCAGGATTAGGATACAAGCCTATTTCACGAGCCAGCGGGGTTTCATCAAGAGCCGTAACTCTTTCAAGAATAATAGAACCTGTTACAGAGCCTTCCAAAGTGCCTTTTACAGCTTTTACACGATAGTTATATCTTTGTCCTGATTCAATAGCATTGTTATTCGCAAAATTATCGTTGTAGGTAGTGCTATTGGCAGGTAAGGTAGCAATTACAGCAAAGGCACTATTAGGTTCAGTATTTTTTTTGCGTTCAATAACATAGTTGTCCTCGCTATTAGAATTATCATTCCATTTCAATTTGGCAACATCAACAGATTTAGCATTAGGACCAGGATTTACTACATCTAAAAACTGCAAAGCACTTGGAGCACGTAACCCTATATTAATATTTATGACATTACTTTGAGCCGTATTGCTTCCATTGCTAATAGTAAGGCGTACTTTGTAAGTTCCTACCTTATTAAAAGTAACCGCAGGTGGAGTAGCCCCACTAAAAGTAGCAGGAGAAACGCCTCCTAAACCATCTACATCAAAATTCCAAGAATAGCTTGTAGGGTTGGGCACTCCTTCTGCCTGACTTAATTGATAAAAATTAATATTATCACCTTCTATGATTTGAGTTCTACTGCCGTAAATACTAACATATAAACCTGTAGGGCGAGTAGGAGCAACTGCAGCAATATTAGCAGGAGTTGTAAGTGAGGCTCTATTAGGTGAGTTATCCATTACTGCTTCCATACGAGCTACTTGTTGTAAAGAAAACATTCCCATACAAGCATCCGAAGAGTAATCCATATAATTTTCTCGTTGGTCTGGAACATCTGTATTACTATATTCCGTTTCCAATGTTGTACAAGTATTTGGAGATGAGCAAGCACCAATAGGACTGGAACCACTCTGGTCAGGAGTATCTGTGCAATAATCATCGTGGTTTGCATTACCACAACCACTCACATCGCCCCATATATGACGCAAACCAAGCCAATGCCCTACTTCGTGAGTAGCAGTTCTACCTTTATCGCAATTAGAACAAATCAGGTTTGATGCAGATACGTAAGGTGTAGAAAGAGGATTACCCATTGCATCATAATTTGAGCCTGTAGCTCTCCAATTCAAAACTACCCCATCGGTATTATCCGCACCAGGAGTAGTTCCCCACGCTGGAGATATACTTGGGAATTGAGCATAACCAAAAAGTCCCATATCATCGCCTCCACTAAACTTTACAACCCAAATATTAAAGTATTTTTGTGGATCCCAATACGTTTGAGGTTTTAAGATAGAATTGCATTCTGTTCTGCTCCAACTTTCTTTATTAAACCGAGCTTCGCCATTGATACGTTCTACACCTGGTTCAACAAGCCAATTTCCATTGGGATCTTTGGTGGCAGGAACAAAAGTAATGTCCATAGAACCTGCTTTAGGCTGGAAAACAGCACGTACAACCGTTGAAAAATCAGGATTTGTTTTTTGGTAATCCTCATTAAGTACTCTTATTTGCGAAGCCGCTTGACCATAAGGAATATTGGGCGAGTTATTAGATACTGCTATTGATGCGTTATTATAGATAACATGAATAATAACAGGCACAGTGTAAGGTCCCGTTCTTGCGGCATTTCCAAAACGTTTCCTTTCTGCAATTTTTTCAGCTAACCAAGTTTCAAATTGTTCTTTTGTTCCAAATTGTTGTGGATACTTTTCTCGCAACTCTTGCTCCTCGATATGCGAGGCACACTTCTCTTGTGCCATTGCCCAATGCAAACCCCACAAGGCAATGAATGTTAGTAGTAGTTTTTTCATAAGGTCTTTTGCGTTTTGATTATTTCACAAATTTAAGCATTTTTTGGATAAAAACAAGATGTTTTTCATAATTTTTAGAATTTTGTTTGGCTTTTCTGAAATTTCAGCAATATTTGTATGCCATCTTGCGTAAGAAACAAAAAGAAGGAAACAGAATTTTAGATAATTGATGCCATAGCCAAAAATGAGCGATAAAGTCCTTAAAATCTTAACTCCAAACATTAATTTTTTGAACGCCAATAGTTACAATTTTTGAAATTTTCGCTTTCTCAATCCCTGAATTTATTTTAATCCTTGTACAAAATTATGATGCACTGCTTTATTCATCAATATTATCTGCAAATCACTGAGAAAGAGTTGAACTATACCAACTTTCAGAATATTATTGATTTGAGCCAAATCAATTTGAGCAATGCATTGCTCAAAGGTTTAAGCGGCAATGTGCTAATGCTCAATGCCAATGCCGACCTGTTTTATCAAATCATTGTATTTTTAGATAGGCAAGAAAATACTTCTATCCGAAAAATTTCCTTTGTGGTAGAAAGTAAAAAAGTGTTCAAAAAACATTTAAGCAAGCATTTTGAAGTCATCAAGGCTTCGGGGGGCGTGGTGATCTATGATGATAAAATTTTAATGATTTTCAGGCGTGGTAAATGGGATTTGCCCAAAGGCAAAATAGATGAAGGCGAAAAAGCTAAAATCGCCGCTATCCGCGAAGTAGCAGAAGAGTGTAATCTGCAAACCCAAATTCAAAAAAAACTTTGCACCACTTGGCATCATTACTGGATGGGAGGCAAAATGGTTATTAAAAAAACCAAATGGTACATAATGACCACCTCCAACCCCAACCAAGCCCACCCCCAAGCCGAAGAAGATATTGAGCAAATCCTTTGGGTTTCTCCCAACGAAACTGAAAATCTACTTTCCAACAGCTTTCCTTCCATTGAGTTTGTCATCAATCAGTTTATTAGCCAAAACCAAACAAAAACTTCTTAGTTTTCTTACATCAACAGCAATGTAGCACGAAATTTGCTGATTACTTGGTATGTTTGGATTGCTTCTTTTAGAAAAAACTATCCTTCAAACCTTACATTTTGAACACTGAAAATATTTTTGAACATCTGAATTTGAAACAATGAAAAATTATTTTGTAAAAGCTATTGTACTGCTCGGAATATTGATTTTTTCAGCTGATATGCTTTTTGCCCAATCCAGAGGTATAGAAGCTCGCAAGGAAATGAATGAAGCCGAAAGTTTTCTCAAACAAGGTGATGCCCGCAATCTGGCACGTTATTTCAACGAAACCATAGAAATCAACATTGAAGGTAAAAAGCAAAATTATAGTCGTACCCAAGCCGAATTTGTGGTAAAAGATTTTTTCAGCAAAAATCCACCTATTCCCGAGAGTTTTGAAAGCTACCACCGAGGGCAATCAGCAGGCTTGAGTTATTCTATCGTAAAATATGCCTCCTCCAATGGCAACTATCGTGTTTTTCTGAAAATTAAAACTTCTCCGCAAGGTAGAAATATCATAGATGCTCTTGATTTTATCCGAGAATAAATTTGCATAGGCTCTTGGTTTTACTTATTTTGCAAACCTTCAAAAGCCTTCGGTTTAGCTATGAATTTTCAGAAAGCAAAAGTAAGAGTTTCTCTTGCCATTTTCGCACTATTTTCCCTAATAGCTCTCACTTTTTGGTGGTGGAAAAGCCAAGCTGAGCAAGATAGCTTTGCTCCCAAGCCCAAAGGCTACAATCGTATTCTACTGCCCCCAAACGACTATCGCCCTCTGCCTGATAGCTTCCCTTACGCTTTTGAATATTCCAAAGAAGCTATTATTCGTCCTGATAGCTCGCACTTAGCAGAACGCTACTGGATACATATCATTTACCCCAAACTTGGCAAGTCCGAAATTCAAATCACTTACAAAAATATCAGTGATAATCCTACAAAAAAACTTGCCGAACTCATTGATGACTCGCATCGCCTTGCCGCCAAACATCTTTACCGAGCTGAAGCCCTCAAATACTATGAGTACAAAAATGCTCAAAACTTACCTGTACTTGCCATTGGTTTTGAAGGCGAAATACCCAGCCATTTACAATTTTACACTACCGATTCGGTAAAACATTTCTTACGAGCCGCTATTTATTTTCGCACTGCCAACGATAACGACTCTCTTGCTCCCGTTATTGATTTTGTCAAGAGAGATATGCTCCGAATGATTGCCACACAAAAGTTCAAATAAGCGAATTTTCTTACCTAAAATTGTATTTTTCCTTGAAAAATTTTAGCTTTGTATTTGCAAATTTTTTAACTTATGACAACTTCGCAATCCTCTATCCAAGAAATTCTTGCCCAACTGGGTATAAAATCTGAAAATCCTGCGTATAGCACAGGTTTGGAATGGGCAAAAATAGGTAATAGAACCAAAAAAACAATCTACTCTCCTATTGATGATGAGCCTATTGCCAGTGTAGAATTGGCAACTCCACAAGATTACGAAATCGTTGTACAAAAAGCCCAAGAGGCTTTCAAGATATGGCAAAAAATACCTGCTCCTAAACGCGGCGAAATTGTAAGGCAAATTGGTGATAAATTGCGTGCTTACAAAGAGCCTTTGGGCAAACTGGTTACCTATGAAATGGGTAAAATTTTGCAGGAAGGTTTGGGCGAGGTGCAAGAAATGATAGATATATGCGATTTTGCCGTAGGTCTTTCTCGTCAGCTTTATGGACTTACAATGCACTCGGAGCGTCCTATGCATCGTATGTACGAGCAGTGGCACCCGCTTGGCATTGTGGGTATCATTTCTGCCTTTAATTTTCCGGTGGCGGTGTGGTCTTGGAATGCAATGATTGCCGCAGTTTGCGGAGATGTATGTGTATGGAAACCCTCAGAAAAAGTACCTCTTACGGCAATTGCTTGCCAAAATATCATTGCTGATGTACTTCGTGCCAATAATCTGCCCGAAGGTGTGTTTAGTCTTATTTTGGGCGATGCTTCTATCGGTGAATTGATGAGCAACGACCGCCGCTTGCCACTCATTTCTGCGACAGGCTCTACCCGAATGGGTAAAAAAGTAGGCGAGGCTGTTGCCAAACGTTTAGGCAAAAGCATTTTGGAACTGGGTGGAAACAATGCAATCATTATTACCGAAAATGCAAATTTAGAAATGGCTATTCGGGCGGTGCTGTTTGGAGCAGTAGGCACCGCAGGGCAAAGATGTACCACTACTCGCCGCCTGATAGTACACGAAAAAGTATATGAAGAAGTAAAAAATCGTTTGGCTAAAATTTATCCTACTCTACCCATCGGCAATCCACTGGATAGCAAAACTTTGGTAGGTCCGCTTATAGATAAAGACGCTGTACAGAACTTTCTGAATGCTTTGCAAAAAGTACAAGCCGAAGGCGGAAAACTTATTGTAGGCGGTCAGGTGCTTGAAGGCAAAGGCAATTATGTAAAACCTGCCATTGTGGAAGTGGAAAACCATTACGAAATGGTGCAAGAAGAAACTTTTGCCCCTATTTTATATCTTATCAAATATCAAGGCAATGTTGAAAATGCCATAGCTATTCAGAATGATGTAAAACAAGGGCTTTCCTCTGCTATTTTCACTACCAATTTGCTGGAAGCAGAAACCTTCCTTTCTTGTGCAGGTTCGGATTGTGGTATTGCCAATGTGAATATTGGTACTTCGGGAGCAGAAATTGGAGGGGCTTTTGGGGGTGAAAAAGAAACAGGAGGAGGCAGAGAATCGGGTTCTGATGCTTGGAAAGCCTATATGCGTAGGCAAACCAATACTATCAATTATAGTACCGAACTGCCTTTGGCACAAGGTATCAAATTTGATTTTTAGCAAAAAATTTGTTTATTCAAACCTTTTTTATACATTTGCTTGCAAGCACCTTAAATCAACATACAACCTATGGCTACGCAAAAACCCTACAAAGCGATTATGCTCATTGATGATAATGAGATAGATAACCTGATAAACCAAAAAATTATTGAGGCGGCTAATATTTGCGACTATATTTTTACGCATACAGGAGGGAAAAGTGCTATTGAATTTTTGCGTAACATTGAAAAAATCGCACCTATTACAGGAAATCAGGGTTTGCCCGAACTCATTTTCTTGGATATTGATATGCCACTTATGGATGGCTTTCAATTTCTTGATGAATTTGAAACCCTAAGCCCTACTACCAAAGAATACTGCAAAATAGTAATGCTCACTTCCTCTATCAATCCACAAGATATGAGCAAATCTAAAAAGTATCAGTATGTAAAAAAATACCTCAACAAGCCACTTTCACCTGAAAGTCTGAAAAGTTTGAATGTCTGATACCACAAAGTTCAAGGCTGATATGCTTTGAACTTTGTGTTTGGGGCAAAATGAATAAAACTATGAAAGCATTGTATTGTATTGTGTTGTGTTGCTCTTTGGCTTTCGTAGCTAATGCCCAAAACGTTCAAATTTTGAAGCAACCTGCCAGCATTGCTATTCTTAAATTATCCCAACTCAATTCTGATTTTCGCGAAGTAAATCTCAATATTACCCCCGACGGCAAATATTTGTTTTTTATGTCCTCTCGTGGCGAAATGCCTTGGACTAACTCCCGTTACACTCGTTTCAAGGGTAAATGGGAAGCCGATGGCGATATTTGGTATTCTGAAAGAGCAGGTAAAACTTGGCAAAGCCCCAAGTGCCTAAGCGAAGATATCAATACCAGCTCGGGCGAAGACGAACCCAATGTATCGCCTGACGGCAAAACCGTGTATTTTCAGAGTTGGAGCAGTTGGCAAAGAAACGGCGGTCCTTACTACAAAGCTGATAGAGTTGGCAATAATCATTGGGTAAATGTAAAAGGTTTGGGAGGAGGGATTACCTCTTTTTTCAAAGATAGAGAGGATAAAGGCTTGGAACTTGCCACAGACGGAATGACTATCTCGCCTGACGGAAAAACAATGGTAGTTGCCGTAGGCAAATACGATGGCAATATGGATTTGTTCGTTAGTTTTTTCAAAAATGGGTTTTGGACTTACCCCAAAAAATTATCCATTTCCACACCTCTCGATGAACGCTCTCCCTTCATTGCCGCCGATGGCGAAACTTTGTATTTTGCTTCCAGTGGCTACAAAGGTTTTGGCGGTTTGGATATCTACAAAGTAAATCTCAACGATTTGCTGGCAGGCAAAAATCCTACCATTTACAATGTGGGTTCTCCTTTCAATACTGCCCAAGATGATTACGGCTTCATAGTTACTTCTGACGGCAAAGAGGTGTATTTTATTCGTGATAGCGATATTTATATGGCTGATATTAGCAAATCGCCCCCCGAAATGAAGCCCAATTACACTTTCATTATCAAAGGTATTGTACGCAATGCCCGTACCAAAGCCCCTTTGCGTAGAGAAATCAATTTTTATGAAAATAAAACTAACTTTGCTACCGAATGGAGCAAAGCAGGTACAGGCGAATTGATGATAATTGTCAAAAAGAAAATAGGAGATTTTGAAGCAACTTTCGGCGGTGATAGTAATTTTAAGAGCTTCAAGAAAACTTTTCAGCCCAATCCCAGCAAAAATGTTATTGAAGTTATCATTGACCTTGAACCTATTGATAAACCCACGAATCTTACTACTACCAATACACCTCCCAAAAAACAAAAAGATATAGAACTTTTACGCAAGCAAGAGGAAGAAAGAAAAAAGAGAGAGGAAGAAAAACGCAAAAAACGAGAAGATGAAAAACGCAGAAATATGGAGGCGGCTTGCCGAATGTAAATTTTTGGTAAAAGTTTGGTAAAAAGAATAAAAATCCCTACATTTGCGGTTCAAAATTCGGAAGGCAATGACAAAAATCAAACATTTTGAAGAAAAGGCTAAAAAGAAAGCCCAAGAACAAGCCGAAAATCCTCCCGTAGAATTTACCGAAGTAAAAGAAAGCGAGGTAAGTCCTGAAATTATTTGGAATAAATCAGAGGATTTCTTGAAAAGAAATCAAAAAGGTATTCTTATCATTTTAGTAGGTATTTTGGTGGGAGTTGGAGCGTATTTTGGTTGGCGTTATTATATTGGAGAGCAAGAAGAATCCGCTTCTGCCGAGTTATTCCCCGCCGAGCAGTTTTTTAGAAATGATTCTCTTTCCTTAGTTTTGAAAGGGCAAAAAAAACCGGGAGGAATTTATTGGTCTGCTCTCAAAGTCGCCAAAGAGTATTCCCTTACAAAATCTGCTGATTTGGCACATTTTTATTCAGGAATAGCCTATTTGCGAGAAGGAAAGTTCAAAGAAGCTATCAAAGAATTGGAAAGTTTCAGTTCCTCTGATAAAATTATTCAGGGAAGAGCCTATGCCTTGCTTGGCGATGCTCATATGGAGCTAAACCAACTGGATAATGCTATCAATTACTATCGCAAAGCCGCAAACTATTACACCAATCAGTTTTATTCGCCTATGTATTTGAGCAAATTGGCTTTGGCTTACGAGCTGAAAAACGACTATAAAAATGCTATTGCGGTGTATGAAGAAATCATCAAAGAACATTACAATTCTCAAGAACGTCCTAATGCCCAAAAGTACAAAGCACGCTTGGAAGCAATGATGTCAAAATAAAACTTACCTAAAACATATTCACAAAAAGCGAGAAAATTTCTCGCTTTTTTTATTGAAAAGCACCAAAAGCCCTCGTTTTATAGGCAAGGGCTTGGTTTTTGTAAGTTTTTTTGCTTATTCAAAAATACATTTGATAGCTCAAAATCTTGTTTCCTGCCTATTTGTTTTTTCTTATTTTTTATCTTTCTCTTTTTTCAAATCTTTGGGACTTGGAGGCAGTTTTTCGTCTTTTACGCGAGGTTCTTCTTCCAAACTTGGTGGGAAACCATTGAGTTGTCGCCAGATTTCATACCAAATAGGTACATCACGAAGCATAAACCAGCCATACACACCTGTACCTATACGCAATTGGTTAGGCCAAGGCTTATCAGCCTTATCGGGTATGATAAGCACACGATATTTGTTATCTTTGGTATTTACGTAATCAATCACTGCAACCTCTCCACCAAAAGTACCAATGCTCACAGCAGGCCAGCCCGAAAACTGCAAGGCAGGGAAACCATCAAATTCTAAACGAACTTTTGTACCTTTGGTGAGCAATGGCAAATCCATTGCTTTTACATACAATTCTACGGCTTTCTGAGGCTGTGCAGGTTGAATAGTAACGACTGCTTCACCTTCTTTCACCTGCTCGCCAATACCTGCTCGTAAGGCTTTCACAATATAGCCTGATTGCGGAGCTAAAATAAAATAGCGTTGGTTACGAATATTGATGCTGGCAAGTTTATTTTGCTTTTCGGCAAGCTCGCCTTTGGAATTGGCAAGATAAGACTGATAGTAGCTTTTTTCAGCTTCGGCTTTCTGTATTTTACCGAGATAGTCTGCGTAAATATTATTGTAGTCGGCTATACTTTGGTAGAGTTCATCTTTGCTGGCAAGTAATTTGTTTTTGGCAGATTGAAACTTATTAACTTTTTCTTGGTACGAAGCCTCTCGCTTCAAAAAATTGTTTTGAGCGATAACACCTGTTTTCACCATTTCCACCGCATTTTTGTATTGTTGTTCTTCTAGCTCTAATTGTACTTTGGCGTTGTAGAGTTCAATACTATCAATAGCTACTTTGTTGCGGTTTTGGTCAATTTTGGCTTTGGCTTTTTCCAGACTTGCCGCTTGTGCCTGCCTGAAAGCCGCAATTTGGTTTTCTATGGCAATAATATTTCTCTGGGTAGCCTCAATACTTTCTCCTTTGGCAAGCACTTGCTCTTCCAAACGTTTTGAAAGTTCGGGGTCAAAGTATTCGGTTTTTACTTCCTCCAAAATCAGAATGGTATCGCCTTGTGCTACAAACTGCCCTTCCTGAATTTTCCATTCTTTAATCTGCCCTGCAATGACGGCAACTACATCTTGGGGGCGGTCTTGGGGAGCAAAAGCAGTTACTCTACCCCCTCCACGAACGTTTTGTTGCCAAGGCAAAAACATACAAAAAAGAATGAAAATCAGTATGCCAATAATCCAGTAGGTAAGTATTCTTGCACTTTTGGGAGTTTGTACCAAACGCAAAGAATATACTTTCTTTTCAACCTCTTTGGCATTGATAGTTTCGTTTGAAATTCTCAGCATAACCTCCTTTTTGCTTTTCAACTATAAAGAAACGTAAAAAGTTTGAATTTGCCAAGAAAATCTTATTTTTTACGATAAGGTTTTTGCCCCACTACGTTGCCTGCGGGTTCGTAGTTGCATACCCAGATTTCCTCATCTCCGCAATAGGCTACACCACAACCCACTTTTTTAGTATTTTCCCAAATAAGTTGTGTATAATGCCCACATTTGCTCCAATGTCCGTTACATTCCAATTTTTCAAAATTGAAGTATTGCTTTTCTGCCGCCCAAGCATCAACCGCTTTTTGTGGCGAAGAACGCTTTGAACCCTTGTACCAATAGATATTTTCGCCATATTGATTGGTGCTATGCTCCATTTCACAACCCCTTTTTTTGAGTTCGTCTGCCCATTTTTGAGCTACTTTGGCAAGTTCATTAGACCATCGGAGCGGCGGCAAGCCCAATTCTGCTCGCCAATAGTTGTGCCTTTCTGTTATGCCTTTCATCACATTAGGCTCTCGGTCATCTTGCAAAACCGCAGGAAAGCGATAACTCATCAGTAGCAACAAGCAAAGGAAAAGAGCTGAAAACGAAAAAATTAGTAAATTTTTCATAAGCATATCTTTTTAACAAAAATTTCACTATTTTCGCAAGTAACAAAATCAGTACCAAAATGACAAATACTCTTTCTTTTTTTCAAAAACGAGATTTGGGCGAAGTTATTGGCTTTACATTCAAATTTATAGGCAAAAACTTTTTCCATTTTTTTACAACTATCCTCATTACCCATTTACCCTTCGTTGCTCTGATTTATTGGTTTGTAAATGTGCTTTTTACCACCAACTTTTTGGTGAATTTCTTTACGGTGGTTATGCCAAACCCTGTTCAACTTTTTACAACCATATTTATTTTGGGTTTCATCGCTTTACTGGCGTATGCGTATAGCATAAGCATTTTTCTGAATTATTACCTTTTGAGCGAAAGCAATCCCGAGAAAAAACCAAGTATCATAGAGGTATTGCAAGCTACGTTCCAAAATTATTACAAAGTTTTTGTTACTTACGCTGTTTATGGTTTGCTTTTTTTGCTTTTAATGATACTGACCACCTTTCTCAATTTTGCTCTTGTACAGTTAGGGGGTATCCTTTATATTATATTCAACTTGTTTTTTTACATTTTCACCATTTTTATTGGCAATAGCTTTGCTCTGATTGGGGCAATAAGTATAAAAGAACAAGAAGCAGGAATAGCGGCTCTTAGAAAATCTTGGAATTTAGTGAGGGGGTACTGGTGGCAAACCTTTGGTATTCGTGTAATTGTAGGAGTTTTGGCATATCTTATTTTTTATGTGCTGATGTATATTTTAGGTTTATTTTTTGTAGGGAACTCTTGGGATATTTTTTCTACGGCACTACGCAATACAAGTGCCAATGAGCAAGCAATGTTTCTGGTATTATCCTTTACAATCCTTTTTTTCTTGTTTTATTTAGTTTTTTCAATGCTATTAGAAACCGCCGCTTTCGCTCAATATGGTAACCTTTCCGAGCAGAAGTATGGCTCTACAACGCTTGCTGAAAAGGCTACGCATTTGGGCAAACAGCAAAATGAAAGTGATGAAGAAGAATTTTAGTTTCCCTGTATTAGCATAAAAAATGAATTCTCAAAACAGCCTCTTTGAGCAAAATAAGACAATTCGTTTTTTGTCTGATTTCCTAAAAAGCCATTTTTGGCACTTCTTGCTTGTGCTTTTGTTTTCACATCTGCCCATTTTGCTCTACTTATTTGGCTTTTTTGAGTTTATTATTGCCCCTTTCAAACTTAGAGTGATTCATTTTTTTAGTTTTTTTCCTGTTCAAATAGATTACGGCAATCACTCCATTTGGATTCTTATTTTTTACGTTACGAGTTTGCTACTTTATGCGTATAGCAGAAGTATTTTTACAAGTTTCTTTTTCGCAAAAACTCAAAAACTTAGACTCAATGATTGGTTAGAAGCTGTTATCAAGAGCTTTCCCCGATTTGTAGCAACCTATACGCTTTATGCTTTTATTATCATTGTTTTATTTGCCCTAAATATTTGGCTCGTCAGAGAGTTTGAAGTACACCCTTATTGGGCTGATGCTTATTTTTTATTAACCATCGCCATTCTAATATTCTTGAACATAAAATTATCGTTGATTGACTTTGTGATATTCAACGATAAATTCGCTGTTTGGAAAGCTATGGGTAGGTCTTGGTATCTGACAAAGGGTTATTTCCTACAAATATTTCTATGGAAAGCTATAATTGCGACTATATGCTTTTTTATTTTATTCTCCTCTATATTTGTATGGGAAATGCTTTCAGGCAGAAATATATCCAGTGAATTGGGAACAACCTATTTAGGCTTTGGCTCGGTGGAAATGATAAAAGATATAAGTCGCTATCTGACAATTACTTTTTTTATTTTCTACATCTGCTATTCTATCTTAATGGAAACCGCAATGTTTGCTCAATATAACCAACTTTCTCAAAAGAAATTCGGAGCAAGTCTTTTTGCTGAAAAAGCCTCACAACTGGGCAAAAAAGAGCAAGAAAACGATGAGGAAAACTTTTAGCAAGGCTACCTCAAAAATCTTTCAAATCTTGCAACTCTTTGGCGAAGCCTCCTGAAAGTATCGGGAAACGACACCAAGTTTTTGGGTCAAGATTTTTGTCGTCCAAGTGAAAACTGGGAGCATAACGCTCTCTTTTCCATTGATTTCTGCACCAAAGTTTGAAAAACTTATCAATCCATATTTTAAGTTGTGAGCGTTCAATTTGTGGGTGCTTTTGCTCCAAAAACAGCAAACACTCCACAGGCGAACGCTTATCGCGAATGGCAAGTTCTTCAATATCGTCTAAAATATGATAAGGCATCAAATCGCCTTCATCGGTTTGTTTGTGTTCTTTGGGGCGAAGCTCGGCAGTCGGTTGCTGTTCATTTATGTAATGCAATGCAGAAATTTTATACTTCCCTTCTACGCCTTCTTTTTCAAGCCAGCGAAGCCACTGACGCAAATAATCTTTATCAATACCTGCAATAGGCGAAAGCCCTCCCGAAGTATCGCCGTCCATTGTTGCATAGCCTACGGCGGCTTCGGAGCGATTGGAAGTAGCAAGCAGTAAAGCATTTTTCAGATTTGCAAAAAACCAAATACCCGGTGCCCTTACACGTGCCTGAATATTTTGCAGAGCTACATCATCAGTTTGCCAAGATAGCTTTCTTCCAATAGCTTCCTCTACAATTCGGTGGTATTCCTTAACAATCTTATCAATGTTGAGATGATGAAATTCTACATTCAGAGCTTGGGCTAATTTTTGAGCGGCATTGAAAGTAACTTCTCCACTATTTTCGGTAGCTTGGTAAGCAGTAGTAATTAGTTTTTGGGCAATTTCATCAGCATTTTGGCAGTTCTGAATTTCTTTGAAATAGGCAAGTTTTTGTAAAAAACCTTCCAAGCCAAGTTCTTGTATGCCAAAATCAATCAGCATACGGCAAAGGCAAGTAATTGCCGAAGAATCGGCACCGCCGCTCAAAGAAATAACAAAGCCGCGAGAATAACTTTTCCGCATATAATCAAAAAGCCCCAGCATCATAGCTCGTGTAAATTCTTCTTCTTTGATGTGCCTGCTATGCTCCCAAATAGCCTCTTGTGGCTGATTGGCTTCGGGCAAAATTTCAGGAAAATCAAAATCTGTTTCTACGCAATTTCCGCCATCTTCAATGGCATCAAAGCTGTGCATCTGAATTTGCGAAAGACGCGTAAGGTTCAAATCAATAATGGCAGAAGTAACATCAAAATCCTTGAAAGAAAGCCTTTCGCCAATAGCCAGTAGTGTGCCATTGTTGGCAATCAGGGCACCACCATCGTAAATGGCTCTACCTGCTTCGTTTCCCAAAAGATTTGCATACACATAGCTTACCCCAAAAGCCCTTGAACCCTCTAAAACAAAACGTTTGCGAACCTCTAATTTGCCAAAAGCAAAATGACTGGCACTCGGATTGAGAATAAGGTCTATACCATAATGATACAAAGCCCTGCCCGGGCGATTGGCTACCCAAGCATCTTCGCAGATTTCAAAACCTATTTTTACACCTCCTACATTAAAATACAAATCGCCCACTTTGTATTCTTTTCCTGCAATATTGATAAAAGCAAAGCCCTTTTGCGTCCAAGCTGTAAACCAACGTGGCTCGTAATGAATACCATTGCCCGCCAAAAACTTTTTGGCTACAAAACCTAAAATTTCACCATTGGCAACCAAAGCGGCACAATTGAATAGTTTGTTTTGCACAAGCAAAGGCAAACCCACCGAAACCACCATATTTTTGGTGTAAGGCACAATTTTTTGCAAATACTCTACTGCTTTTTCGTGGGTATTGTTGGCGTAGAAGGCATCTTCGCAGCCGTAGCCTGTTATGCAGAGTTCGGGCAGGCACAAAATGCTGACTTTCTCTTTGCGAGCTTGCTCAATAGCTCCTATAATATGCTGAAAATTTCTTTCCCAATCTAAGGGGGTTTGGTTCAAAACTGCCGCACCTACTCTGATAAGACGTAACATTGATGTAATTTTTTAGGTTAATTCTTCTGCGTTGGTGGCATAAAAAATAAGAAACAGGATACTTTTAGAAAATTAGCAAACAATCAAATCATCAAGTTAGATTTGGCAAATCCCAAGCCCATTTCCTTAGCTTTTTCGTAAATCGGCTCGCCCAAATGCCCAAGCCCCGTAACATCGGACATACAATCTTCTAAAATCACCATTTTACGAGCCAGTTTTGGGGCAAATTCCATTGCTTGCCAGAGGCTTGTTGCTACACAATGAGATTTTGCCTCGCCTGCCACAAAAATTTTATCATATTGAGCGAGTTTATCCAAAAGTGCTTGATTGAGCTGTGTTTCGGGGATATTTTCATCAGGTATTTGTGCCGCAAAAATACCAAAATGCTCACTATAAGGATATTCCCCCTTGTGAATAGCCTCATAGTTCTTGCCTGTGGCTTTACACCAAGCCAGCACTGCTTGCATTATTTTTTCATCAATAGAAGCCCCCAAAGAACCAATAAGACAATGCGGAGGCCAAATAAAGTGTGTAAATTTCCCTTGTGCTTCTAATTTTTCAAGGTATTCAAGGCTTTTTTCAGGCTGAAAGCGAGCTTTCCACTTACCATTTTTCACCTCTTCGGCTTTGATAGGTGTAAAAGGAGCGGGAGCTTTCTTTTGGGTATCTTCCCAAAAAGCGGGGTGAGCAATATCATTCCATACGTGGTTGTCTATGCTCAAAAAAATTTGCTGAATTTGAAAAATATTATTCTGAATAAACTTGGCAAGGCGTTCCATATCTTTATCTGCTCCTTGCACGTACAAAGCCCCTTTGGGATTACAAAAATCGTATTGGGCATCAATGATGAGCAGAGCGTTTTTGGGCATATCATTAGGTGTTTTTCAAAGGTATGCTTTTTGCTCAAAAAAAGCAAAATTTTTATCAAGGAACTTTTTATATTTGAAAAGTGTTTTTTCATTGCCCAGTTTGAAGATAAATATATCAAAAAGTTTTTTCACCTTTATCTAAAAACAAATGGCAAAAACCTACAAGTTTAGAGAAATACTAAAAATCATACAAAATGATGGTTGGTATCTCACAAGACAAAAAGGAAGTCATCAGCAATACAAACACCCAAATAAAAAAGGACTCGTAACCATAGCTGGAAAGCCAAACGACGATATACCACAAGGGACACTCAATAGTATACTAAAACAAGCTAAAATAGATTTAGACGACACAATAGAGTAAGACTGAAATATACAAAGTATATCGGGATTAGGATAAAAAGGATAAAATTGATAGATTGACATATAAAGCCTCAACTGGGCAATAAAATTCAGATGTATATGAACGCTAAATATCTCGTAATTTTTGAAAAAAATCCGAATGGCGGTTATGGTGCTTATGTACCTGATTTGCCCGGCTGTGCCGCAGTTGGAGAAACTTACACAGAGGTAGCAGAACTTATTGAAGAGGCAATTAAGTTTCATATTGAAGGGCTACTGGAAGAAGGTTTAGAAATTCCTGAACCCACCTCTATTGAAATTAAATTGGTAGAAATATAAAAGACGCCCTTGCAAGGCGTCTTTCTTCATATTAGCGAGGTTTAGTATTCGTATTGGGTTTGGTATTTGGATTCGTGTTGGGAGTGGTATTGTTGGGCTTGGTATTTTGCTGATTGGCAGGAGCAGGCGTAATACCTAATTTTTTGAGGACTAAAACCGAAACATCAAGCGAAGTATCTTCGGGTTCAAAAAGCAAAACTTCCTTGCGAAGTACATACGTAAAGCCATTTTCTTTGGCAACTTCTTTGAGCGTTTTTTCTAACTTTTCATTGATAGGAGCAAGCAATTTGCTTTGTTTTTGCATAATATCGTTTTCGGCTTTTTGCTGAAACTCTTGCAATTGTTGCTGACCTGTTTCAATTTCCTTGGCGAGAGCTTCGCGTGTAGGTGCAGGCATTTTTTCGCCTTCTTTTACATATCTTTCATATTTGGCACGCAACTCTGTTTCTCGGGCTTGAAGGTCTTTTTGAAGCTTTTCAGTGTAGGCTTTCAGGTCGGCATCGGCGGCTTTGGCTTCGGGGAGCTGAGAAAGCACGTAGGCATAATCAAAATAGCCAATTTTTACAGGATTTTGAGCAAAAGTAGCAGAAGCCCAAAATAGTGTAAGTACCAACACACCAATTCGTAGATTTTTCATTGTAATTTAAGTTTTTAGGTTCAAAAAAATTTACTTGTTTCCTTTATTTTTCTTGGGGTTATCTTCTTTATCCCCCAACCCCAATTCTTCTAAAACGTAATCTGTATAATCGTGAGTGGGTTCAAGATAGATAATCACAAAATCGCTGGATTTATCAAAAATAGCTTGTAATTTTTGCTTTTTCGCAACTTTTTCCACTGCCTTGTTAAGTTCCTCTCGTACAGGATTGATAAGTTCTTGCTTTTTGAGATAAATAAGCCCCTCATAGCCAAAAGTGCGTTGTTGTAGTTCTTCTGCCTCTTTGCGTTTGGCTTCAATTTTCTTTTTTCGGTCGCGTTTCATATCATCGGTGAGCAGGAGTTCTTCAGCAATATATTTCTGCTCCATATCACGCAATTCGGCGAACTTTTTATCTACTTCTTGTTGGGCTCTTTGGGCAAAATTATCCAGTTCTTGTTGTGCCTTTTTGTAAGAAGGCATTTTTTTTAGGATAAAGTTGGCATCAATAAAGCCATATTTCTGTGCAAAAATGCCAAAAGTATTTCCAAAAAACAATAAACTGACGAAAATAAGTTGTTTCATTCTCTTGCTATCTGATTTGCTGACCAATCGTGAAAGTAAAGTTTTGGAAGCCTTGTCCTGCGGGCAAACCTTCAATTTGGTCAAAGCCGCGTCCCCAGTCCAAGCCAATCATACCGAAAGCAGGCATCAAGAATCTCACACCAATACCCGCCGAACGATACATCTTGAAGGGGTTGAACCGCTCAAAACCGAGCCAGTTATTGCCTGCCTCATAAAAGCCAAGCACAAAAACCGTAGCGGCAGGGTTCAAACTCACAGGGTAACGCAATTCCAAGACATATTTGGCAAATACCGTGCCATCTACAAAAGTACGACGACGAGGGTCCAAGGGACGTACAGCATTATCTTCGTAGCCTCGCAAGCCAATGACATCACGCCCAATGATAAAGTTTTGTCCTGCTAAGCCGCCACCACCAAGCGTAAATCTTTCAAAAGGAACAAGTCCTTTGGCACTGCGATACGCATCTAAAAATCCGAAATGTATGCGAGAAGCGAGTACCAATTTGCCTACCAAGGGCGTGTAAAAAGCTCCGTCAAACATCAACTTGTAGTATTCCAACCACTTGAAACGCTCTGCGGGTGTTTGATTTTGATAAAACTCGTCAGGTTTATTGCTAAAAAGCGAATAAGGTGGCGTAACCGATAAATTCAATGAAAGCATTGAGCCTGTACGTGGGAAGGTAGGGTTATCAATGCTATTCCGAGAAAGATTGGTACTTAATACCACAGAATTGGCATAGCCCGATGCAAAGCCATCATCAATGGTATAATTTTGGAAATCGTAATACTGAAACGAAAGCGAGTTGCTAAGTGTAAAATAATCATCAGGAATACGCAGACGCTTGCCCAAACTCACCCCTGTATTAAACATTTTCAGATAGCCCGTTCTTTCGTTGGAAATATTGAAACGATTTACTCCCAAATTCAGATTAGAGAGTGTGGCAAATACCGTAAAATTATTGGGTTTTTTGCCACCAAGCCAAGGTTCGGTAAAAGAAATAGAGTAGGTCTGAAATGCCCTACCATTGGCTTGAGCACGAATAGAAAGTCTTTGAGCATCGCCTACGGGTACAGGTCGCCAGTTAGAAAGTTTGCCTGCTTTGCGTATAGAAAAATTATTGAAAGAAACGCCCAAAGTTCCCACAAAACCAAAACCTGCCCCCCAACCACCAGACATTTCAAGCATATCGCTGGGTTTCTCTTCTACATTGTAGATAATATCCACAGTACCTGCCTCCTGATTGGGAATAGGACGGGGGTCAATTTTTTCGGGGTCTAACATTCCGAGCTGTCCAAGAGCCTGCGTAGTACGAATAATATCTCTACGGCTAAATTTCATTCCCGGTTTGGTACGAATTTCACGTAAAATCACTTTATCGCTGGTTTTGGTATTGCCATTTACGATAACCTTATCAATGGTAGCTTGCGGACCTTCGTAGATACGCATTTCTACATCTATAGAATCGCCTTCAATGGTTTTTTCAATAGGGGTTACACGGAAAAATAAATGCCCATCGTCCATATACAAAGAGGTAATATCCTCTTCGGTAAGGCTGAAATTGAGTTTTTTCTCCAAGGTTTCAGGGTCATAGACATCTCCCTTCTTGATATTGAGGATTTTAGATAGTTGCTCATCAGTGTATTTGATATTTCCCTCCCAAGTAATGTTTCGGAAATAATACTTTCTGCCTTCCTCAATTTGCATACGAATATTCATTCGGTTGTGGGAAACAAAATAGGCAGTATCAAACACTATACGGGCATCGCGATAGCCATTTTTGTTGTACATTCGCAAAATGCGTTCTTTGTCTTCCTCAAATTTTTTCACAATATACTTGGACGAGTGGAAAATACGGAAAGGTGTTCTTTCCTTGATTTTCATTTTTTTACGAATTTTCTTTTCGGAAAAAGCCGTATTACCCTCAGTAATAATATCTTTCACCTTGCTTTTTTTGCCTGTTTGCACTTTGGCGGTAATAATAATAGCATTTTTGAGCAAAGTATCAGGCTTTTGCAGAATTTCTACTTGGGTGGCGAAAAAGCCTTTTTCGGCAAAATGCTTGCGGATAGTTTCTTTGATATTTTTCAAAAGTACATCAGAAGCTACTTTACCCTTGTACTCTTTGGTTTTATCTTCCAAATTATTTTTTTGCCCTTTGCGAATACCCTCAAAAAAGATACGCGAAACTTTGGGACGCTCCTCCAAATGAATATTTAGGAAAATGGTTTTTCCCTCAATTTTAGTAACAGAAACATCAACATTCCCGAAAAGTCCTTGTTTCCAAAGTTTTTTAATGGCATAGCCAATTTCGGTACCGGGCACACGTATTTTATCGCCTACACGCAAACCTGAAAGATTGATAATAGCGTTTTGGTCTAAAAATTTGATACCACTCGTAGTAATACCTCCGATAATGTACTCATTTTCATCTTGGGCTTGGGCATATTGCCAAGCCAGAAAGGGCATTAACATAAGGACAAAAAGCAACTTTTTCATAGTTAAGCAAATGTTTTATTTTTCTTTTTTTCAGTTTGAATTTGCTCACTGGTTTTCCCGAATCTTCTTTCTCTTTGCTGAAAGCTGGCAATCGCTTCGTAAAGGTCTTTTTTGCGAAAATCGGGCCAGAGTGTTTGGGTAATGTAAATTTCGGTATAAGCAAGTTGCCAAAGCAAAAAGTTACTAATTCTAAATTCGCCGCTGGTGCGTATCATTAGTTCGGGTTCGGGAATGCCACTCGTGCTTAAATGGGCTTCTATGGTTTGAGCATTGATTTCGGCGGCTTTGAGTTCGCCTTTTTCTACTTTTTGGGCAATTTGCCTCACTGCTTGCTCAATATCCCACCTACCACTATAACTCAAAGCTAAAATAAGCGTAAGTCCTGTATTTTGGGCGGTTATCTCAATGGCTTCTCGCAATTCTTTCTGACAAATACTGGGTAGTTGCTCAGTAGCACCAATCGTAAGCAGACGAATGTTATTTTTCTGCAAAGTATCTGTTTCTTTTCTAATCGTAGAAACCAAAAGTTTCATCAAAGCATCAACTTCTTTACGAGGGCGACTCCAATTTTCAGTAGAAAAAGCGTATAAAGTGAGATACTTCACCCCTAATTCGGCACAAGTTTCGGTAGTTTCTCGTACCGATTGGATAGCGTTCTTATGTCCGAAAACTCGCATAGCACCCTTTTGCTTTGCCCATCTGCCATTGCCGTCCATAATAATAGCAATATGCTTGGGTAAATGCTCTTTATTTATTTCTTGCATAATCTTACCTTACAAAAATCTGACCCTACAACAACTTTCAAGGTTGCAAATGTAAGAAAGATTTTTGGAAAAACATAGATTGCATTGGTAAATTCACCCCAAGGAAGCTCTCAAATTTTCATTTCGTTTTAGGATTTTATTCCAAAAAAACTTATCTTTCGTCTAAATTCCCAAGTTGTATGCACTCCTCTGGAACTCAAATTTTTAGCACCTTATTGGTTGTAACTTTGCTTCTGCTCTTGGTTTTTGCCGCTTTGCGTTGGATAGCCCTCCCTGTAGGCGATTTCTTGGATTGGGTTATTGGGATTGCGGGCTTTTGGTGGCTTACGCTTATCACTACGGTACCCTGGAATATGCACTTCAAAGCCCGTGAGGTGCTTGCCGATATACAAAACTACAAAGAAAAAAATGAGGCAATCAGTGCCGCCGATGTAAGCTATGCCCGCAAGATAGCCCGTAATTATCTGATAGTTGCCATAGCTTTACATTTGCTTTCGGCTTTGGGCTTGTATTTGCTTTCGTACTATAAAATAACGCCTTTGGGCTATTGGGGAGCGGCTTTTGCATTGTTGCTTACGGGTTTGCGTCCTGCGGTGCGGCTTGTAGAGTATATCCATTATCGGCTCAATGCTATTTCTATGGATATACGCTACCCCAAACAAGATGTGCAAAAACTCATTGACGATGTAAATATCCTAAAAAATGAGGTAGCAACCCTGAATGAAACCTTACAGAACGATAATCCGAACTCTTGGCTTTCGCAGAAAAATGCTCAAATGGAGCGAATAGAAAAAACCATTTATGCGATGGAAAAGCAAATCTACAACTACCGAATGGAGCAGGAAAAATCTTTTGAGCAAATGCGAAGCCAAATGGAGCAAAAAATTTCACAACTATCCGAAGACGCCAAGTTTCTTTCGCAAGTACGCGATTTGATACGCTTTATCAAAAATGCTTAAAATTTAGCTTGTTGTTGCTTGGCAAGTTGTTCGGCTACGATTGCAAGCCCTTCCTGAAAAGAATGTGGCTCGTAGCCTAATATCTTTCTTGCCTTCTCTATAACAAACCCTGTACGAGGGGGTCTGCGAGCAGGCTGGGTAAAAGTAGTAGAATCTGCTCGCTCAATAAGTGTTTTATCCAAACCAAAAAAATCGGCAGTAGCCAATGCCATTTGGTAGGGCGTAAGTAAATCCTTACCCGAAATATTGAATATGCCTGTGGCTTGCTTTTGAGCTATCAAGAAACAGCCTTTTGCTAAATCCTCGGCAAGGGTAGGGGTTCGCCATTGGTCATCAACTACTTTTATTTTCTTGCCTTCTTCCAAAGATTTTTTCACCCACAAAATAATATTGCTTCGGCTCATATCTTGAGCAATACCATACACGAGCACGGTGCGAGCTATTGCCCATTGCAAAGAGCTACTTTGTAAGATTTTTTCAGCCTCCCATTTGCTATTGCCATAAAAGCTAATAGGATTGGGTTGTGCTTCCTCGTCATAAGGTCCTGCTGTGCCGTCAAAAATAAAATCCGTAGAGAGATGAATGAAAAAAGTGTTGTATTTTTCGGCGGCTTGTGCCAAATATTGCACTGCCTTTACATTTTGAAGCAAGCAATTTTCGTGGTCTTTTTCACAATCATCAACTTGTGTCATTGCGGCAGTATGAATGAGCAAATGAGGCTGATAGCGAGTAAAAACCTCCTGAATTTGCTCAGGATTGGTTATATCCATTGAAGCAAATTCAAAAGGTTTATCCAAAAGTACTCTATTTTGCCCACGAGCCGTTGCTACCAAACGAAACTCCTTTTGCGAGGCTAAAAGATGAATAAGTTTTTGCCCTAATAGTCCATTTGAGCCTGTAACGAGGATAGTTTTCAAGTGGTATTTTAGTTTAGGTTTAATCTATGCTTACATAAAAGCCTGTTTGATTTCGGCTTGAAATTCATCAATAAACTGCTCCACAGCTTTTGAGCCCAAATCGCCTTGTCCGTGTTTGCGAACAGCTACACTGAAACTTTCTTGCTCTTTTTCGCCTACCACAAGCATATAAGGGATTTTTTTCACTTCTGCATCACGAATTTTGCGTTGCACTTTTTCGTCTCTATCATCTACAAAGCCACGAATATCTTTTTCGGCTAAAATTTGTAAAACTTTGTGAGCATATTCATTGAAACGCTCCGAAATAGGCAAAATAGCAATTTGTTCGGGGGCAAGCCACAAAGGGAAGTTACCGCCACAATGTTCGGTAAGTACCGCTATAAAACGCTCCAAAGAGCCGAAAGGAGCTCGGTGAATCATTACAGGGCGGTGTTTTTGGTTATCTGCTCCAATGTATTCCAAATTGAACCTTTGGGGAAGTTGATAATCTACTTGCACGGTTCCAAGTTGCCATTTTCTGCCCAAGGCATCTTTTACCATAAAATCCAGTTTGGGTCCGTAAAAAGCCGCTTCACCATAGGCTACTACGGTTTGCAAGCCTTTTTCTTGGGCTACCGCCTGAATATCTGCTTCGGCTTTATCCCAATCTTCTTCTCTACCAATGTACTTTTCTCTTTCGGTTTGGTGGCGAAGCGAAATTTGAGCTGTATATTCGGTAAAGCCCAAAGACTTGAACACGTACAGCACCAAGTCAATTACTTTGCCAAACTCTTCTCGTACCTGTTCAGGCGTGCAGAATATATGAGCATCGTCTTGTGTGAAGCCCCTTACGCGTGTAAGTCCGTGAAGCTCACCACTCTGCTCGTAGCGATACACCGTACCAAACTCAGCAAGGCGTAAGGGCAATTCTTTGTAAGAACGAGGTTTAGATTTGTAAATTTCGCAATGATGCGGGCAGTTCATCGGTTTGAGCATAAATAGCTCATCTTCTTCGGGAGTATGTATGGGCTGAAACGAGTCGGCACCGTATTTTTCCCAATGTCCCGAAGTTTCATACAATTTTTTACTGCCAATATGCGGCGTAACCACAGGCGAGTAGCCTGCTTTCATTTGGGCTTTACGCAAAAATTGCTCCAAACGCTCACGCAAGAGCGTACCTTTGGGAAGCCACAAAGGCAACCCTTTCCCTACATTATCCGAAAAAGTAAAGAGTTCAAGTTCTTGTCCTAATTTGCGGTGGTCGCGTTTTTTGGCTTCTTCCAAAACCTGCAAATACTCTTTCAGCTCTTTTTCTTGCGGGAAAGTTATCGCATAGACACGTGTAAGTTGCTTGCGGTCAGTTTTTCCGAGCCAGTAAGCCCCTGCCACGTTCATCAGTTTTACGGCTTTGATAAAACCTGTATTGGGAATATGCGGACCGCGACACAAATCTACAAAATTGCCTTGTTGATAAAAGGTAATTTCGCCGTCATTGAGGCGTTCCAAGAGTTCCAACTTGTACTCGTCGCCTTTTTTGGCGAAATAGTCAATGGCATCGGCTTTGGAAATTTCCATACGTTTGTATTCGTTTTTTTGCCGAGCCAACTCCAACATTTTAGCTTCAATTTTGGCGAAATCGTCTTGGGAAAGTATTTTATCGCCTGTATCAATATCGTAATAAAAGCCGTTTTCAATCGCTGGACCAATGCCAAACTTGGTACCCGGATACAAAGCCTCAATCGCTTCAGCCATTAAGTGTGCCGAAGAATGCCAGAAAGTAGCTTTTCCTTCTGCATCTTTCCAAGTCAGCAGTTGCAAGGTGGCATCAGTTTGGATAGGTAATGTGGCATCTTGCACTTTATCATTTACTTTGGCAGAAAGAACATTTCGGGCAAGCCCTTCACTAATGCTTTGAGCTATTTCAAGAGCGGTAATGCCTTTGTTGTACTCACGAATAGCCCCATCGGGAAAGGTAATTTTGATTTTTTCCATAGTAAAAAAGTTTTTCCCAAACGTTACAAATGTTTGGGTCTGCAAAGGTAGGAATTTTTTAGGCAAGTTTGCAAATTGTTCAGGATTGGCAACTGATAATTTTTTTTCTTAACAAAAACTTAATATTTCTGCTCTGAGGTTGGCACTTGATTTGCGTAATGGTATGCAGTTATCTAATTATGTTCAACTCTAAATTCAAAATTGTATGAAAAAAGTATTTCTCTCCCTCACCCTGTTTTTGGTAGGCACTTTGGCAATGGCTCAATCCATTGTAGGAAAGTACGAACAAGATGCTATCAACTTACCCAAAGAATTGGGACACAGCGAAAATGATGTGGTAATTACTCGCGACCCACAGGCTTCTAAAAAAATTTGGGTAGCCAATCTCATTCCCAATCAAAAGTTTTATGCTATTCTTGATGTAAAAACCGAAGACGGGGCAGTTTATACCGTACCCAAGCAGAAAGTTGGCAATTATCAAATCAATTTGGGTTGTATTGTTTATGATGAAGAAGATAAGAAAATAGCTATTTCCTTGAACAATAAAAACGATTGTGCTGATAGATTTGATAATATCAGCATTGGTAAAAACGGAAGCGTAAAAGGGGGAGGCGTGGAGATTGGTCCCAAAGGCACCGTAAAAGGTGGTGGTGTAGATATTAAGGACGGAGACATCAAAGTAGATATGAAAACCATTATGGCGGGTGTAAGCTACATTGGGCATAAAGAAAACTAAAACCTATTCTTTCAAGTTGAAAAGGCGAAATTTGGTAATTTCGCCTTTTATTTTTTACATTTGCCATAGAGAGTTTGGCAGAGCAAAAGGTATGATTTGCTCAATCAAGTACTAAGCCTAATCATTCTAAATGAATTTTGGTAGCTATGACATTCAACGAATATTTGGCTCGTTTAGCAGGTTTGAATGACCCTGTAACTTATGCCATTCCTCTTTTTGTACTCCTAATCCTTGTAGAGCTATTTCTTGATAGCAAAGAAAGACTGCAAATCTATCACCCCAAAGAGGCTTGGGCATCTATTGCAATGGGAGCAGGCTCGGTAGTTATCAATCTTTTTACAAAATTTGTTTATTTTGTGGCTTTCACCTACCTCTATGAAAATTTTTCTTTGTGGCAATTGGGTTTTGAGTGGTGGGTGTGGCTGATAGCTTTTTTTGCAGATGACTTTTCATTTTACTGGCATCATAGATTGAGCCACCAAATTCGCCTTCTTTGGGCGGCTCACTCCAATCATCATTCTTCACAAGATTACAATTTAGCCATAGCCCTACGGCAAAGTTGGAGCGAGGGCTTTTACAAATTCTTGTTTTACGCTTGGATGCCCCTTGTAGGAATTCCTCCCCTAATGGTTTTCACAATGATTTCCATTAGCCTGATTTATCAGTTTTTTCTGCATACGCAAATGGTAAGGAAATTAGGCTTTTTGGAATATTTTTTGAACACTCCTTCACATCACAGGGTGCATCACGGCGTAAATCCGCAATATTTGGATAAAAATCACGGGGGAGTGCTAATTATATGGGATAAAATTTTCGGAACATTTGAGCCAGAGCAAGAGAAAGTAGTGTATGGAATGACTAAAAACATTCATACACACAATCCCTTTCTCATAGCGATAGCAGAATTTCAAAATATTACCAAAGACTTGAAAAAAACAACAAGTTTTACCAATAAACTCAAATATTTGTTTTTTCCACCCGGCTGGAGCCACGATGGCTCATCAAAAACAACCAAAGAGTTGCAAAACTCGTCTATCAAATGAATATTTTTTCAAAACCCAATTTCAAAGCATTTTGAGAGCCAAGATTTTTCTTGAAGCGTATCAGTCCTGCATTGGCTTTGCCATTTTCGGTAGAAATGCCTAAATCTAAAATCTCAAAAGATTGCTCTTTGCAGAAATCTACCAAACCCTTCGTCAGGAGTACCATAGGGCTGTATGATAAAAATGACGCATTATCGGCGGGATAAAAATTGTAAAAAATCTTTCTGCTCACCTCTACGCCTACGGTAAGTGCGGCGATTTCGGTTGTTTTTTTTACTACAAAAACCAAATATTTTTCAGGAAAAGTTGCAACGGTTTCATAAAAATCGGCTTCATTCATTGTAAGTGGAAAGTTTCTACGCTTGCGGGCTTCGGCAATGAAAGTAAAAACCAGTTTCCAATCGGGATTTTGCCACCATTCTACCCCAAACCCCGCTTTCAAGGCTTTATGCAAGCGTCTTTTTTCAGAATTGTGCAAATTTTCTTCAAATGGCTGACTTAGCTTAATATATTGCGTGAGTTCTTGGCTTTGTATAGAAAATCCATTTTGCAAAAGTATTTGCGTAAGCAGGTGAGAGCTACTTTCGGCATAGCTGAACGGATACTGCCTGAGGTGCAATTTTTTTAGTTGTAGCTCTTGCCTGCAAAAATCAGTCAGGAAATTAACAAAATGATGCAAAATTTCATAAGAAAGGCTCGGACAAAACGCTATTCCACCAAAAGACATTCGCCAAGGGCTGTACCCTTCTTTTTCGTGCAAAAAAAGATTGCAACGAATGAGAATTTTACGGCTTTGCTCTGCCCAAAAAACCCAAATATTTGGGTTTTTCTGCAAAAATAAATGTTGATTTGTATTGAAAAGAAAAGGCTCGTAAGTTTCTTGCAAAGCCAAATGAGCAAACTCTGCAAGAGGCAAAGCCCCAAAAGTAATGCTTCTATTCGTTTTCATAACGCATTACCGAAACTACATCATAGCCTTTCAGTTTTTCTCTGCCGTTCAGAAAGGCGAGTTCTATCAGAAAAGATACTTGTACAATCGTACCACCTGCTTTTTCAATGAGCGAGCAAGCGGCTTGAGCCGTACCACCTGTGGCAAGTAGGTCATCGTGCAAAAGCACTTTTTCGCCTTTCAGGATAGCATCTTGGTGCATTTCGAGGGTGTCTTCGCCGTATTCAAGCATGTAAGAAGCAGAATACACTTGGGCAGGCAATTTTTTAGGCTTTCGGATAGGTACAAAACCCGCATTGAGCCTTTGGGCAAGAAGCGAACCAAATACAAAACCTCTGGATTCAATACCTGCTACTTTTTGTACCCCCAAGTTTTTGGCGAAATTATAAAGCATTTCAGTAGCAATTTGGAAGGCTTCGGGGTCTTTGAGCAAAGTGGTTATATCTTTGAAAACAATCCCTTTCTTCGGAAAATCAGGAACACTGCGGATAAAATCTTGTAGGTTCATTGCGAAAATAGTACAATTTGGCTAAACTAACAAGCTACAAATTTACGCCAAAAATCGTTTTAAGCCAAATTTTCCTTGAAGTGATAAAAGCTCTTGCTTTGAGCAAACAACTTTTTCCTTTCTAATTCGTTTTTGAAAGAAAAATTCTCTTGGCTTTGGCTAAATTTCATTAAATTGCAAGTCTGATTGTAGAAAATTTGACCTGAATGGAAAAAAGCACTTTTATTTTCCCTCATTCACCTGCCTGGATACTGATGTGCGTGCTTGCGGGGCTTGTGTATGCGGGTATTTTGTACTACAAGGAAAGTTTTTTTGAGTCTAAAATTCGTTATTTTTTAGCTTTTCTGCGTTTTGCGGCGGTATCAGTAATTGCCTTTTTGCTTTTAGCACCTGTAATTCGTACGGTTCGCAACGACAGAGAAAAACCGATTATCGCTTTGGCTCTGGACAATTCGCTTTCGGTGGCTCTTGCCGAAGATAGTACCCAACGTCAAAAATGGCTTTCTGCATTGCAGAAAATCCAAAAAAACTTAGAAAACGAAGGATTTGAAACATCTTTACATACTTTTGAGGAAAATGCAGAATGGCAAAACCTGAAATTTAAGGCACAAAGCAGTAATCTGGGCAAATTACTTGAAAACGTAGCAATCGCCCACGAAAACCGCAATCTGGACAAAGTAATTTTGCTTTCAGACGGCATACACAATCAAGGTACTTCTCCTGAATTCTTAAATTTCCGCTTTCCTGTGTATGCAGTAGGAGTAGGAGATACCACACCTCGCAAAGATATAGCAGTTCAGGCTGTTTTTTTCAACAAAATTGCCTACTTGGGCAATAAATTCCCGATTGTAGCAGAAATTAAAAATAGCGGCTTTGAGGAAAGAAATGTAGCGGTTTCCCTTTTGCAAAATGGAAATACCATTGCCTCGCAAAATATCCGCCTGCGAAAAGATAATATCAGCGAAGTAGATTTTTTGGTACAGGCAAGTCAGAAGGGCATTCAGCGATATACGGTAGCTGTGGAACTTTTAGAAGGCGAATACAACCGTACCAATAACCAACGTGATGCCCTCGTTGAAGTAATAGATGGCAAAGAAAAAATTTTACTTCTTGCCTCTTCGCCTCACCCCGACATCAAGGCTTTGCGAAGTATTATTGAAAAAAATGAGAACTACACCTTTGAAGTAGTGGTGGCAGGAGTTCAGCAACCCAAAGAACCCAACTACGACCTCATCATTGCTTACCAAGTACCCGACTACTCGGGAGCAGTGAATAGCGTTTTGGAAAACTATCAGAAAAAAGGTACACCTATTTTCTACATTCTGGGAGCAAACTCCGATTTGAATAAATTTTCGCAAAATAACCCCGTGCTAACCTTGCGAGGGCGTTCGGCAGATGTAGATGAGATTTTCCCTCATTTCAACGCAACCTTTGCCAAATTTAATTTTGATAGCGAAAAACTGCGTTTGCTTGCCAAAATGCCCCCTCTACAAGTGCCTTATGGCGAATACAGCCTCAAAACGGGTGCGGAAGTGCTTCTGTTTCAGATGCTCGGTAGGCTTCAAACACAGAAACCTTTGCTGGCTCTGCAAATGAACAAACAAAACAAATCGGCAGTGCTGGCAGGCGAAGGTTTGTGGCAATGGCGTTTGGCAGAATATGAACTCACCGACCGCAACGAAGTGGTTGATGATATTATTCTGAAAGTAGTGCAGTTTCTTTCGTCAAAAGAAGATAAACGCAAGTTTCGCATTTATACCACCCAAAACGAATATCTGGACTACGAAACCGTTGTTTTTGAAGCAGAAGCCTACAATGAACTCTACGAAAAAATATCTGATGTAAAAGTAAGTTTGAGTTTGCAAGACGAAAAAGGAAAACTCTACAACTACACTTTTACCATTACAGGCGGCATTACTAAATTTGAAATCAACAATTTGCCTAAAGGCATCTACAAATACACCGCAACCGCCGATGTATTAGGTAAAACAGAAAAAGCATCAGGCGAATTTGTTATCAAAGATTTACAACTGGAAACGCTTTCTACCACTGCCGATTTTGATTTGTTGCGAAAAGTAGCCCAAAACTCACAAGGCAAGTTTTTCAAAATCACTCAGTTGGAAAGTTTGGAAAAAGATATTTTGCAAAATAAAAAACCCGATTTACTACACTCATCAGAAGAGTTATTGGAAATTATACATCTGAAATGGCTCTTTTTCTTGATTTTGGCTCTTGTGAGTGTAGAGTGGCTTGTAAGAAAGTTTTTGGGTAGTTATTAGGGATAAATCAGAACTCAAATACCTTCAAAATATGCGAGTGCTAATTGTAGATGATGATGAAGACATTTTGCTTGCGGCAAAAATGTTTCTCAAAAAACATTGCAAGGAAGTAGTGATTGAGAGCAATCCTAAAAAAATTCCTTTTTTGCTCAATCAAGCAAGTTATGATGTAATACTCTTGGATATGAACTTCACCGAAGACACTACTTCGGGTAAAGAAGGTTTTTTTTGGCTGGAAAAAATTTTGGAGCAAAACCCCAAAGCCGTAGTAGTAATGATTACGGCGTATGGAGATGTGGAAATGGCTGTGAAGGCTCTCAAACTGGGAGCTACCGATTTTGTGCTAAAACCTTGGCAAAATGAAAAATTGCTTGCTACGGTGCTTTCGGCGGCAAAGCTCAGCAATTCTTACAAGCAGGTAGAAAGTTTGCAAAAAACCAATCAGCATTTGGTAGAAACATTGAGCGGAGGCGAAATTATCGGAGAAAGCAAAGCCATTCAGCAGGTTTTGGCTATGATTGAAAGAGTTGCCAAAACTGATGCCAATGTGCTGATTTTAGGCGAAAATGGCACGGGCAAAGAACTTATCGCAAAGGCTATTCATCGCCATTCCTTACGAGCCAAAGAGGCTTTCGTGAGTGTAGATATGGGAGCTATTAGTGAAAATTTGTTTGAAAGCGAGCTGTTCGGACATAAAAAAGGGGCTTTTACCGATGCCAAAGAAGACCGCACAGGACGCTTTGAGCTTGCCCAAAAAGGTACGCTTTTTCTTGATGAAATTGGCAATTTGCCTCTCACCCATCAGGCGAAGTTGCTGGCTGTTCTGCAAAATCGTCAGATTACCCCCGTAGGAAGCAATAAAGTAATTCCCATTGATATTCGTTTGATTTGTGCCACTAATCTGAACATTCACCAAGCGGTAGCCGAAGGCAATTTCAGGCAAGATTTGCTCTATCGTATCAATACCGTAGAAATTCATCTGCCACCTTTGCGTGAGCGTGCAGGCGATATTCCTATTTTGGCAAGGCATTTTTTACAAAAATATGCCAAAAAATATCATCGCCCTACGCCCCGACTATCCGCAGAAGCTACTGCCTTTCTGGAAAGTTATCCTTTTCCCGGAAATGTCCGAGAGTTAGAACACGCTTTGGAAAGAGCCTTGATAATGAGCGATAGCGAACTGCTTTCCCCTGATGATTTTTTCTTTCTGAAAACAACCAAAACTGCCTTCAGTAGCCCTCTTACCACTTCCACACTCAATTTAGATGATGTTGAAAAGGATATGATACAAAAGGCTTTGGATAAATACAACGGAAATATTTCCAAAGCCGCCAAAGAACTCGGACTTACACGAGCCTCTCTGTATCGGAGGCTGGAAAAATATGGCTTGTAAGTTGAAATTGCAAACTTATTTGCTCGCCAACTTGTTTGATAAATAAAAAAGCGTAATTGTTTAGGTCTAATTGTAGTATAGAGAGAGGAGACAGGAAACAAGATGCAGGAAACAGGATTTCAGAAAATAGATGTCGGACAGAAAAAAATGAGAAGCTCTTAAAGGCTTGAACATCAAACCCTGAACCTTTTGAACGTAAATAATTACAAAAAAACTATGCAAACCGAAGAAGCCATTATCAATCGTGTAGCCCAAAGTGGTATAGTTACCATAGATTTAGCCGATTTTTACGAAAAAGGTGAAAGAGTAGTGTTTGATGTAGCTTCTACGCTGTATCAGGGGCTAATTTTAAGAGAAAAAGAGTTTAGGCAATTTCTCAAAGAACACCCTTGGCAAAACTATGCAGGCAAAAATGTAGCTATCATTTGCTCTGCTGATGCCATTGTGCCTATGTGGGCATATATGCTGGTGGCAGTGCATCTGGAAGGGGTTGCCAATCATTTTATTTTTGGCTCTCTGCAAGAGCTGGAAATAGAGCTTTTCAGAAAAAATCTTGCTAAAATTAATTTGTCGGAACTGGAAGGGAAAAGAGTGGTTATCAAAGGTTGTGGCGAAATTCCTATTCCAGCGTATGCCTATGTAGAAATTACTCGTTTGCTCAAACCTTTGGTACAAAGTTTGATGTTTGGAGAGCCGTGTAGCACCGTGCCCATTTACAAGAAAAAGTAAAATTACGTGAATTATAAGTCTAACTTATTGTTTTCAAGGGATTTAAATAAAAAAACTTAGGGTAATTGAAAAAATGATTAACTTTGAGTTGTACTTTTTAAATATTTAATCATATGAGTCAATTACCTCTAAGTCCGCTAAAATTAGTTGAAATTTTCGTAAGTGTAGATGATTTTTTGAAAAATTTTTCGCCTGCTCTACAAAAATATCTTGTGGGGGAGGATAAATGGTCAAAACGAGCAATGAACAAAAGCGAAGTGATGAGTATTCTGATATACTTTCATCTATCAGGTTTTAGGAACTTCAAAAGCTACTACAATGTGGCAATAAAAGTTTTTTTTCGGAGTTATTTTCGCACACTTTACCCTTATGAACATTTTGTAAGTTTGCAATCTTCTTTATCTTTGGAGTTATATGCCTACTTGAACCTTTGTTGTTTAGGCAAGTGTGATAAAGCCAATTACATAGACAGCACGAGTTTAGAGGTTTGTCATATTAAGCGAAGCAAAGTGCATAAAGTATTCAAAGGGCTTGCCCAGAAGGGTAAGAACAGTATGGGCTTCTTTTTTGGTTTCAAATTACACTTGATTTGTAATCAAAGAGGCGAAATTGTGCGAATACTACTTACTTCGGGCAATAAAGCGGATAATAATGAGAAGGTGCTTATGGAACTATTGTCAGGACTGGAAGGGAATTTTTACGGAGATAAAGGCTATATCACCCAACTCAAACCCTATTTTCAGGAAAAAAAAGTAAAGTTGATTACCAAAGTTCGCAAAAATATGAAACCTGAAAAGTTGAGCCAACAAGAGCAATACTTCCTCGCTAAAAGAGGTTTAATTGAAGC
>NZ_JBRCWE010000007.1:0-19077 GCF_053497555.1 Raineya sp.
TTCTTCAGTATCGCCCGAAAGCCCCGACATTGCTTGCCTTTCGGCATCAGCTTTTTCCTGAATTACATCAACTATATCATCAATAGTGATACGCCCCAAAAGTTTTCCCTGCACATTCACCACAGGAATAGCCTCCAAATCGTACTTTTGCATTATTTCAATTACCTCCTCTTGGGTTCGGTAGCTTTCTACCGAAACAATATCTTCATCTTCATAAATATCGGCAATGAGCGTATCATCACTACTCAAAATAATTTTCTTCAAAGATACTCTGCCTTTCAACCCCCCTTTATCATCTACTACATAAATAGAATAGACTTTTTCAACTTTTTCAGCCTGGCGGCGAATTTCCTCAATACACTGCTTTACATTCCAATTGATATTCGCCTTGATAAGCTCTTTTGCCATTAGTGCCCCTGCGGTGCCTTCCTCGTAGGGCAAAAGATGAATAATATTACGAGCCTTTTGTCTATCTTGCAGTGTAGCAATCACTTCCTCACGCACCTGAATATCCATTTCTTTCAGGATATCTACGGCATCGTCAGAATCCATTAAATTGATGTATTCAGCAAGTTTTTCATAAGAAAGCTTTTTGAAAAAATCTTTGCGAATGTCCTCATCAAGTTCGCTCAAAACCTCTGATGCTACTTCTACACCCAAATTTTCAAGTAAAAAATGAGCTTCCTCCTCTTGCAATTCATATACCAAAGCGGCAATATCGGCAGGGTGCAGTTCTTCTTCAATTTTGCTTTTGATAAAAGCAACATCAAGATTTTCAATCGCATTTTGTAGCTCTTCTAAAAGTTCTTTGCTGAGCGTAGAAGGGGTATTTTCTTGCATAGCCATAGGGTTCAAAGGCAAGGCAATTTCTGAAAAAAAGTTTTCAGTAGCAAGAAAAAAAGGAAAATGAGTAAGCTATACCAAGATACAAGGCAAATTTTAAGATGTTAGAACATAGGATTTTTCAAAGCCCATTGCAGTTAGGCATCATAATTAAAGTACAAGCAAGAATATCTCATTTACCCAAAAGTAAAAATGCCGCCCAATAATAAGGACGCTCAAACTGTTTCATAGCAAGAATTTCTAATTTGGCTTTTTGCAAAGCAAAAGCATAATTGGGAGAATTTTGTAGAAAATAGTGGGTATAAAAAAGTATCATCAAGCGAGCCGTAGAATCGTCAGAAATACGCCACAGCGAAAGAATAAGATTTTTTGCCCCTGCATATAGAAATGCCCTACCCAAACCTATCACCCCTTCGCCTTTGGAAATTTTTCCCAAGCCTACCTCACAAGCAGAAAGTGTAACCAAATCTGCATTCATACGCAAGTTAAAAATTTCTCCCATAAACAAATTCCCATCTTCCAAATCGTCTTTGGAAAGATAAATCTGCGAAAGTTCGGGACTTTCTTCATCTACGTAGCCGTGTGTGGCAAAATGTAGAACAGAGTAGTTTTGTAAATTTTCAGTTTTGATTGTTTTCTCTTGTGCCTCTTGAAAAAGCAAAGTACGAACATCATAATTTTTCTGTCGGCAAACCATTGCAATTTCTTTCACCTCATTTTCTGTTGCGGGCAAAGAAGAAACGTTGCTTTCAAAAGTTACAGGAGCTATCAAATTTACAGACGGTGTTTTATTGACTTTTTCCTTTCTTATATTATCGTACCACAAAGTTGCAGAATATCCATAGCTAAATGCGTATTTTCGGAGTAAATAAGGGTATGAATGGTAATTGCCATTTTTTTCAAAATCTACACTTTCGCTCAAAAGTGCCTCCATTGGTAAAACTGCAAGTTTCCCATCTTGTATTACAACAATATGCTTTACTTTCTTGGAAATATTTTTAGGAAAAATACTTTTGTAAATCAAATGTGCCTGTTTGGTAAATACTTTTCCTACACGCAAGCGAATACCATTGAGCAGGGCTGTAATTTCACCCTCAAAATCCTCAATTTTAGGCAATGAAAGCAACTCTATTTTGTTGTTTGAAACAATGAAGACAAAAATCTCTGTCTCACCTATCACATAATCCAGCAAAAGCATATCTTTGGAAAGAGTAGCTTGTAAAGATTTGAGTTCAACGGGCTTGGAGCTATATTTGAGCTGAAAATAATTGGGATAATTTTGTTCAAGATTTTTTTGGAAACGCTCATATTCTCGGTTCAACTCAAAAAGTTGTGCTTTATAAGCGTTTAGCTGATTTTCATCAGGTTTTAGTGCAATTTGTTGCTCTATAAAAGTTATGCTTTGTCGCAAGCTTTCTTCTTTTTTGAGCAAATCATCAGGAATATTTCCAAAACTTTTTGCCCTACTTTCACTGATAGCCTCCAAAAGTACAATAGCTTTTGCCTTTTCAGAGAAATAAAAGGCTTTGGTGAAAAACTTTTCTTTCCTGAAAGTTTCGTTTGCCAAAAGGTAGCAAGTTTTTACCGCTTCCTCATAGATTTGTGCAGAAACTTGCCCCAAGAGAATTTTATCAGCTTTACTACTTGCCTTTTGTCGGAGGTTGTTTAGCAAGGTATCGGCAATTTCAAGTGTAGAAAGAGCATTGTTCAGGTCTTTCAAACGCACAGTTTTTGTGATATACTGCTCTCTTAAAATATTAGCTTTCAGGAAAAGACTATACAAAGCTGTACTAAAGCTCATAAAATCGGTACTTGCAGGGTTATGGCTTACTTCTTTCAGATTAAACTGGGTTGAGTTAGCGATAATTCCTTCCTGAACGCTTGATAAAGCATTTTTATACTCACCTGCGTCTAAAAAGTTTTTTGCCAAAAGGTTGTATGTTTTAGCTACTTCGGGGTGTTTTTTGCCATAGTTTGCCTCATAAATTTTGAGTGCTTTGAAAAAATACTCTTGTGCCGTTTCGTATTTTTTTTGCTCTGAAAATACTCTCCCGATATTATTCAAAACAAACGCCTCGCTGGGGTGGCTTTGCAGTGGATAAATCTGTTTCCAAATACTCAACGATTTTTCAAAATAATTTTTAGCCTCTTCGTATGCTTGTTGCGAAACCTTAATGATGCCAATATTACTCAAAACAATGGCATTTTTAGGGTGAATTTCAGGATATTGCTTTTGGTAGCTTTCATAAGCCTTCTGATAAAATTCAAGGGCTTTGCCTTTGTCAATATCCTGATATACCAAGCCTAAATCGTTGTAAGAAGCAGAAACGGCAGGCAAGGCATTTTTTTTCCGAATATCCAAGCCTTTTTCAATATACTCCAAAGCAAGATTGTTTTTGCCCTCTTGCCAAAAAATAATACCCAATAAATTGTAAAAACCTGCAAGTTGTTCCTGATTTGCCAATGAACTTGCGGAAAGTTGCCTGCTATTGGTTTCAACTATTTCTCTGGCTTCATCATACTTACCCAAATTCAAGTGAGCTTCAGCCAGGAAATATTCATTTTGAATTTTCCAATAATAAACCGACCTACTTATTACTGGGTAGTGCTTTACAATTTTTTCCAAATCTGAAAGAGCTGTAATATTGCTTTGCAAATAACTTTTTGCTAATTCTAATTGATTGATTTTCAACAAATTCAACCCATTAAAAGTTTTTGCTTTCCAATAATTTTCAAAATTTTTACTTTTTTCGGCGAGCTTTATAGCCTGCTCCAAGTACTTTTGAGCTTCCTTGTATTCAGATTGTTCTTGTAAATCTAAACCCTTTTGTAAATTTTCTTCCCAAGTTTGAGCATAGCCCCATACCGAAACAAACCAAAAAAAACAGATAAAAAATTTCATAGAAAAAGGCATAATTCCTGCTATTTGTTACATCTGCAATATACCTTTTTTATTTTGAAAAGCAATCAAAAAGGCAAATATTTTCCTGAAATCATCACAGCAATAAGCAAGATTTTTAGCCATTTTCATAAAAATTACGAATAAAAATCTTAAATTTGCTCAAAATACTTTATCTATGAAACATTTGCAGTTTTTATTTTGGGTAATTGGTGGCTTTTTTGTAGTGCTTTCGTGCCGCCCACGTACCGAAATCTACCAAGTTGGGGCTGATATTCGCGATAGCGTCTATATCTACTCCAAAGAGTTATACCTTTGGACAGATAACTTGCCTGATATTTTCACTTTTAAGCCTAAAAATTACGGCTCACCCGAAGAGGTAATCTTGGCTGTCAGAACATTTAGCCCTATTATCAATGGCAAACGTGCCGATAGGTTTTCATTTGTTTCTCGTAAATTGGATTGGGATAATGCTTCAGCAGGTAACCGAGTGGATTATGGCTGTGGTTATCGCTTTCTTACCCCCAACGATTTGCGTATTTCATTCGTATATGCCAATTCGGCGGCGGGAAAAAAAGGTATTCAACGAGGCTGGCGTTTGCTGAAAGTAAATAACATCACTCCCGATACTACTGCAAGCACTCTAAATCAGCTAAATGAAGCTCTTTTTGCAAGCAATAGCGTAACCATTGAATTTCAAAAACCTAATAATAGTACCGAAGTCATTACGCTTAGCCCTGAAAACTATTCAGCAAATTTTGTTTTGCACAAACAAGTCGTAAATACGGGCGGTAAAAAAATTGCTTATTTGGTACTCAATGCCTTTTTGGGAGCCAATAATGGTAAAGCCACCGAACAAGAACTTTCCCAAACCTTTGATTTCTTTGCCAGTGCTGGTGCCGATGAATTGGTCGTAGATTTGCGTTATAATACTGGCGGATATGTTTTTTTGGCTCATCATCTTTGTAACCTGATAGCCCCCGCTTCTGCCAATGGACAAGTAATGCTTCAAGAGCGTTGGAATGAGCGTTACAAAAGTTTTAATGCCACCACCAAATTCAATAATCCTAATCCTAAACTGAATTTGAGCAGAGTAGTGTTTATTACCACTGGCTCAACGGCTTCGGCAAGCGAGCTGGTTATCAATGCTCTAAAACCCTATATGGAAGTCAAAATTATCGGTAGAGCGACTTCGGGCAAACCTGTTGGCTTTCCAGTGATACCTATTATTATGGATAGAAGCAATGCGGCGGCGAATTATGTAGTAGCTCCCGTAGCTTTTCAGTCTTTCAATGCCAGTGGTTTCGGCGATTATTTTGAGGGCTTACAACCCGATAAAATTCAAATTGATGATGTAAGCCGAAACTTTGGCGATACCCAAGAAGCCTGCTTGCAAGATGCTATCACCTATCTTACTACTGGCATCTTGCAAAGAAGTATCCATACCGAAAAGATTTTCCAACAGCCCACAAATGCCAACCAAAAACTTCAAAAAGAAGATTGGGGGGCGTTTCGGTATATGCAACATAAATAATGTATGAACCAAGAAAAATGGCGATACAAACTGCAAAATTTTGGTAAAGCGATAAATCTTTTGCAAGAAATAAAACTTTTAGAACTTGAAAGACTCTCGTTATTAGAAAAAGAAGGTGTTGTACAACGTTTTGAATTTACTACTGAGCTTGCTTGGAAAACACTCAAAGAAAAAATGGAATATGACGGAATGGTTTTGGATAAAATTTCACCCAAAGCAGTTCTAAAAACTGCTTTCCATTACAAGTATATTGACTTCATTGATGACTGGCTCACAATGATTGATTGCCAAAATGCTTTAAGCCATACATATAATTTCGCTCTTTCCGAGCAAATTATCAGAGATATTCAAAATAAATTTGTAGATTTACTCGTGGGTTTATCGGAAAACTTCAAGAGGAATGATACCCAACATAAGCCCAAAACATTGGGAAATTTTAGTGAAAATCTTTGAAAAATATCCGAATATCAAGGAAGTGATTCTCTATGGCTCAAGAGCCAAAGGTACGCAAAACGAAAGAAGTGATGTGGATTTAGCCATTAAAAACAGCCCTATTTCTTACCAAGAATTTGTAAAAATACTTGCAGAAATTGAAGAGAGCAATTTTCCTTGCCTGATAGATATGCAGATTTTTGAACAAACCCAAAACCAAAGACTTTTGGAAGAAATTGAAATGTACGGAAAAACCATTTACCAAGCCCATAACTAAACTTTACTCCTATGGAAGTTAATAAAGCAGATGTAGATTTTTTGCAAGATAAAATCACGGCTATTCGCTTTGAGCTTACGCCTTATATGCAATCACGAAACTTAGTATTTAATGCCGAGCAAATGCTGGAGCTTTTGGTGGCTCTACCCGTAGTAATAGGTGTGAATTTAGACCACCAAATTGATTTCTTTGAAGAGCGGGTGCTTGACCACGCCGCCAAAGTAGCTTCGCAGTTTTACAACGAGCAACTCAACGAAGATACCCACGCTCTTTTCAAACGCCTTGCCGAACCTGATAATACATTGCCCGATAGTATTTTTGTACAGGATTTCAAACACGAAATGCGTTTTATGATTACCAGTTTCAGCACTTACCAAGAGCATTGGCTCAAAGCCTTGCAATATTTGTGGGAACTTGAACCACTGCTCAAAAAATACAATCCATTTTTCAAACCGCTACGCAAAAGTTTTGTGGAAACAATGTATATGATTTTGCTTTCCAATAGCGGAGACGATAAAATAGAAACTGAACAAATGAATAAAGTCCTTGCTCAATTAGGTATTCAAGTTGATGACGCCGAATTTGAGCAAATTAAACAATCCGTAGCGAAGTAAGATACCATTCCTTTTCACAATTTGAATTCTTTGCTTGCAAAAACTTCAAAATTTGACTTTTTTTGCAAGCAATTTTTTTGCCTATGTACAAAAATCAGAAAGTAGTTGTTGTATTGCCTGCTTACAATGCTTCTAAAACCTTGAAACAAACCTACGAGGAAATTCCTTTTGATTTGGTTGATGAAGTGGTTTTGGTTGATGATGCCAGCAAAGACAATACCGTAGAAGTAGCTCAAAGTTTGGGCATTAAGCATATCATTATTCACGAAAAAAATAAAGGCTACGGCGGTAATCAGAAATCTTGCTACAAAAAGGCTTTGGAACTCGGAGCTGATATTGTCATTATGCTTCACCCCGACTATCAGTACACCCCCAAACTGCTAACCGCAATGATTTCCATTATCGGAAATGGCTTGTACCCCGTAGTGTTTGGCTCTCGCATACTTGGCAAAGGTGCTTTGAAAGGCGGTATGCCCTTGTACAAATACATCGCCAACCGAGTGCTTACTTTTACACAAAATCTGCTAATGAACCAAAAACTATCCGAATACCACACCGGATACAGAGCTTTTTCGGCAGAAGTGCTGAAAAAATTAGATTTCTCGCATAATTCCGATGATTTTGTGTTTGATAACGAAATGATTGCCCAAATTTTTTGGCACGGCTTTGAAATTGCCGAAGTTACCTGCCCTACCAAGTATTTCAAAGAGGCTTCCTCTATCAATTTCCGCAGAAGCGTGAAATATGGCTTTGGCGTTCTTGCTGTTTCGCTAAAATATCGGCTTTGCAAATGGGGTATATTCAAGTGGAAAGTGCTTAAACCCTAACGTTATGAAAAAAACGCTTGTATTATTAGCTTTTTTGCCGCTGGCACTTCCATCTTTTGCACAGAAAGGCAAACTTTTTATCATTGGTGGCGGCAAAAGACCTGCCGAACTTGTGCAAAGAATGTTACAAGAAGCAAAACTTGATAAAGGCGGCTATGCCGTAATTATTCCTTTTGCCAGTGCCGAACCCGACTCTGCTATCTTTTATGCCAAACAGCAGTTTTCCGAAAGGAATATACCTGTTTTGGCTATCCTGAACAGCCATTTATCAAAAAATGTTTTGGATAGTGTAAAAAATGCCAAACTCATCTATTTTACAGGTGGCGACCAAAACAAGCTAATGAAAACACTTCGGCAAACAGAACTCTATCAAGCTATTTGGCAGTGCTATCAGCAAGGTGGAATGATGGCGGGTACTTCGGCAGGTGCCGCCGTGATGAGCAAAAAAATGATTACAGGCAACGAAAAACGCTATCCTACTTACAGCCAAACTTTCCAAACCATTGAAGCCGAAAACATTGAGTTTGGCGAGGGAATGGGCTTTCTGGAAAAAACTATCATAGACCAACATTTTTTAGTGCGTAGCCGACACAATCGCTTACTTAGTGCAGTCATTGAATTTCCCGAATATCTTTGCGTAGGGATAGACGAAGCCACCGCTATTTTGGTACAAAACCATAACGCCGAAGTAGTAGGCACTTCCCAAGTGATTGTCTTTGAAAATCCTAAAAAAAGCAAAACCCAACAAGGTATAAAATTGGGTGCTAAAAACTTACGTGTTTCGGTATACGTAGCAGGTGAAAAGTTTAGGATTCGCTAAAAACTTCTTTTTTTCGCAAAAGCGACAAATACTCGGAAAAATTTTCGGGCATTTGTGGCTTTTTTCGTTTTTTTTACCTAACTTGGTAAAATAAAATATTAAGGAAACAGGATTTAGGATAGAATATTTAGACGGAGTAAAACTTTTCCCTCAAATTTTTGAACCTCTAACTTTTTGAACGCTAATAATTACAAAATTTTCTACAAACCATAAACTGCTTGCGATATGTTTGGTTGGCTGAAAAAAACAAAAAAAGAAGCAGAGGACGAAATCCCTGAAAAAGTTATAGAAAGCACCATAACCGAAATGGAAGAGGCTATTCGCAAAGAAATAGCTTCGCTGAATTTACTTGCCAAGAATTACAAAGCCATTCAAGAGAAAATCAATGAATTACAATACAAAGCCTACGATTTAGGCAAGGAAGCCCTCCGAGTTGTGAAACAAGGTAATAGCTTAGAAGCCAAAAACCTACTTAGCCATAAAGCCGACTGCGAACTACAAATAAAGGAGTATCAGGAAATTGCCAAAGAGATGGAAACCTCTATTCGCAAGCTGGAAAAGCAGGTTTCCAAAATGAAAGTGCAATTAGACCGCACCAAATCCAAAAAAGCTATTCTTGTGGCAGAATATGCCAACGCCCAAACCCAAAAAGAATTGGCTCAAAAATTACAAGAACTTGATATTCAAACAGATGTTTTTGAAACTTCTATCATTCAAACCCAAGTGGAAGCAGGTTTGCACGAGGACCCTCTGCTCAAAGAATTTGAAAACTTGGCAGTTTCTGATAATACCATAGAGAACTTGCAAAAAGAAGCAGAAGCCCAAGAACGAAAACTAAAAGAACAACAAGAACTGAACAAACAAAAATACTTGGAAACTATTGCGGGTAAGGACTTTTTCAAACCTACTCCCGCCAGCGATAAACAAAAAAATATTCAAGAAAACTTTTTCAAAGAAAACGCTACACAAAAAAAATCTCAAATCTTAGAACAATTCTGGGAAAAGCAAAGCGAAAGTAAAAACGAAAACCTTTTTGAGGACTTCTTTGGCAAAGAAGCAAGTAAAAAAACAATTTCAGAAACTAACCTTGATGACTTTTTTGATGAAAATAGCAATTTTTGCATAAATATTGATAGCTTTTTAGAGCAAAGCCAAAAAGAAAAAGTAATCCAAGATTTTTTTAGCGACAGCGAAGCAAAAGAACTTGCAGAAATTGAAAAATCTTTGCAAATGAACTATGAAAGCCCCCAAACAGACTTACAGAAAAAATTTGACGACTTTTTCAAGACAGAGCCAACAAGCAAAAGCGACAAGCAAAAACAAATTGATGATTTTTTCAAAAATACTTAAAACGCTGGCTTTCGGTCTTGTGAGTATAATCAGCATTTCTGCTTGTCAGAGAAGCATTGAGCCTGACGATAAACGGCTGGGATATGCTTATTTCCCTTTGGAAATCGGCAGATACCTTATTTACAATGTAGAAGAAAACACCTACCGAGTAGCTGATAGCGGCAGACCTCAAAGGCGTTTCTACCAACTCAAAGAAATTGTTACGGATACTTTTACCAATCTTTCAGGTGAAAAGCAGTTTGTTCTGGAACGCTATACACGCATAAGTTTTGATAGCCCTTGGCAAATAGATTCGGTATGGAGTGCTTTGCGTACAGGCTCACAGGCTATCAAATTTGAAAATAACGTGCCTTATATTAAACTTGTTTTTCCTACGGAAAACAACAAACGTTGGAACGGAAACGCCTACAACAACAAAGGCGAGCAAACCTATCGCATCACCGAGTACCGCAAACCCAAAACTTTTGGCGAACTTTCTTTCAGCAATACACTCAAAGTAGAAATGGGCAACGACTCCAGTTTGGTTTCGCATATTCAAAGAGAAGAAATTTTTGCTCTTGATGTCGGCTTGATATACTTGTTTCGTAAAAATATTCGTTATTTTTCTAATCCACCAAATTTGGGTTTAGGACGCATAGAATCTGGCAAGGTTGAAAAATTTACTATCATAGACTATGGCAAAGAATAAAATACTCACCTTGGGGTTAGTCTTTGTGCTAAATGCTTATGCTTTTGCACAAGAGAAAAAATTTTACTTTATCCCTTTTAAGGATAAAAGCGGTACCCCCTACCAAATTGGCAATCCTTCGGCTTTTTTGAGCCCTAAAGCCACTCAAAAAAAGCAAAAATGGAATATAGCCATTACCGAAGAAGATTTACCCGTTAATCCTACTTATATCAGTCAGGTAAAAAGTGCAGGAGCAAGCATACAATATGCAAGCAAGTGGCTTAATGGGGTGGTGGCTCTTTGCAACGAAACTCAACTCAATAATATCAAAAACCTCGCCTTCGTAAAAACAGAGGGCATCAAAGTTATCAAGCCCAAACCTACTACCGAAAGCGAAAGACAAAAAAATGGCAAACGTAACTACAAATTTGCAGAAAGCAAAGAAAGCACATTTACCAAAGACTTTGGTGCTGAAAGCAAAGATTATGGCTATTCCTTTACACAAATTCAGCAAATAGGAGCAGATGTAATGCACCGCAAAGGCTTTTTTGGTGAAGGCATTGTTATCGCTGTTTTTGACTCGGGCTTTTCGGAAGCAGATAAACAGACCTATTTCCGACATCTCTTTGAAAATGGACAAATTCTTGGTACTTATGATTTTGTAATGAACGAACCTTCTGTTTTTGAAGATGATAACCACGGTAGAATGGTACTTTCTTGCATTGCCGCTTGGCAAAAAGGAGAAATGATAGGTACTGCCCCCAAGGCTCAATTTTATCTGTTTCGTACCGAAGATACTTCCAGCGAATACCAAATTGAAGAATACAATTGGCTTGCCGCCGCCGAAAAAGCTGATAGTTTGGGAGTAGATATTATTAGTTCCTCTTTGGGCTACAACAAATTTGATGATAATAGTACCAGCTATACTTTGGAAAATATGGACGGCAAAACGGCTATTTCTACCATTGCCGCCGAAAAAGCCGCTCAAAAAGGAATAGTGGTAGTTACCAGTGCAGGCAACGAGGGTGGAAGCACTTGGAACAAAATTACTGCTCCTGCCGATGCCGCCTCTGTATTGAGCATTGGTGCTGTCAGCAGTCGTGGAACAATAGCCTTTTTCAGCTCGCAAGGATATACTGCCGATGGCAGAGTAAAACCTGATGTTTTGGCAATGGGAAGCAATACCGTTGTAGGAGCAAACGATAGCAAAACAACAACGTCCAGTGGTACATCTTTTGCCTGTCCGCTTGCAGCAGGTTTGGTTGCAGGTTTTTGGCAAGCCAATCCACAACTTTCGCCTAAGCAAGTGGTAGAATACATCAGACGCTCGGGAAACCAATACGATACCCCTGACCCTGTTCACGGATACGGCATTATGAGTTTTGTTCGTGCCGATTATCTTGCCAAAAAAGAAACTACCCCCAATGGTATTATGACAGGACAAAATCCTGATGAAATTACACTTTACCCCAACCCTTTTCGTAAAAATACTACCGATAGCATTCCTCGCATTGCGTGGGGAGCAAGCTATCAGGGTAAAAATATTGAAATTCAAGTTTTCAACCTAAAAGGTAAAAAAGTTTTCAAAGCAACCGCTAAAAATGTTGAGGCAGAAACTATCTTGCCTGATGTAGGCAAACTACCCGCAGGCGAGTATATCCTGACTATTTCGCCCAATTATAGCAGTAAGCCCTCTTGGAAAATTGTTGTAGAATAGCAATGCAAGAAAATCTGCACATTACTTTTATTCAAAGCCATTTGCATTGGGAAAATATTACAGCAAATTTGGCAATGTTTGAGGAAAAAATAGCTTTTCTGCCTCAAAAAACGGATATTATTATCTTGCCTGAAATGTTCAGCACAGGCTTTACAATGAATGCCTCACCACTTGCCGAATTTATGAACCAAAATACTTGCAAGTGGCTACAAAAACAAGCCGAAAAAACGCAAGCTGTACTGGTGGCAAGTGCTATCATCAAAGAAAACAATCGTTTCTATAATCGTCTGCTTTGGGTAGAGCCTTCGGGAAGTATAGATTTTTATGATAAAAGGCACTTGTTTAGCTTTGCAGGAGAAGATAAAGTTTTTACAGCAGGCACGAAAAAAATTATCAAAACTTGGAAAGGCTGGAATATATGCCCACTGATTTGCTACGATTTGCGTTTTCCTGTTTGGAGCAGAAATGTAAATTTAGCTTATGATTTGCTCATCTATGTTGCCAACTGGCCTAACCCACGCCTGCGTGCTTGGGACGTGCTACTGCAAGCAAGAGCTATTGAAAATCAAGCCTACTGCATTGGTGTAAATAGAGCAGGCACCGACGGCAATGGCTTACCCTATTACGGAAACTCTGCCGTGTATGACTTCAAAGGGGAAACCCTTGCCAAAGTTGAAAATGGCGAGGAAAAAGCTGTGCAAATCGTTTTAGATAAAAACTCTTTGCAAGAATATCGCCAAAAATTTACGGCATACCTTGATGCTGATGCTTTTGAAATATTAGAAAAAAGAGAGCAGACGCAAGAAAAAAAGATATAGAAATGTTTCCCTTGCTTTTACATATCCAAACCGCTTGGCAAGCCTTGCAAGGCAGAAAGCTTAGAGCCTTTTTGGCGGCTTTGGGTGTAACCTTTGCCGTAGCTTCAATGGTTGCTATTTTAGCAATTAGCAAAGGTTCTCAAAAAGAATTGGAGCAAGAAATGCAACTCATTGGAGCTAATACAATTATCATTACTCCCACAGCAGAAAAGAAAAATTTTACTAAAAATTCGCGTGGTTTGTGCTTGCAAGATGCCGAAAATATTGCCCAAACCTATCCAAATTTAAGTTTTATCAGCCCTGAAATTCACCTGAAAACGATTGCCTCTTCGCAAAGTAAGTGGATAAATACAGATTTGTATGGTGTAAAAAATGACTACTTCCAGATGCTCAAACTTTCTTGCCAGAAAGGCGGATTTTTCAACATCTATCAAATTCAAAACTTATTGCCTGTGTGTGTAATTGGAGCATCTTTGGAAAAAAAACTTTTTGGCGGTGCTTCGGCTTTGGGTAAATACATTCGCCTTGATGACCAATGGTTTAAGGTAATTGGAGTTATTCAAACGCAATATAGCTCCCAAAATATTGCAGAAAATTTAGGTATTCATTCCACTAACCTTTCAGTGTATATTCCCATAGAAAGCCTTGTGCATCGTTTTTCCTATAAAAAATTCATTCAAGTTTCGGGTAATCTTACCCATCAATTACACAGGATTGTAGTGCAAGTAAGTGAAAATAGCCAACTGCTCAAAACTGCCGAAAGTTTGCAAAGAACTTTTCTTCGCTTGCACGCAGGACAAAATGATGTGGAAATTATTGTACCTGAACAAATTTTGAAAGAAAAGCAAAAAACGCAACGTATGCTCACACAACTTTTAGGAGCAGTTACAGGCATAGCCTTGCTGATTGGCGGTATTGGCATTATGAACATAATGCTTACTGCGGTGCTGGAACGGCTCAAAGAAATTGGTATTCGCAAAGCCGTAGGAGCCAAGCAAAGCGATATTCATTTGCAATTTCTTTTTGAAAGTGTGTTTATTTGTTTTTTGGGCGGATTAGTAGGTTTGATTTTCGGGTATCTACTTTCTTTTCTACTTCATAGTCAAATGCAAGTTAGCATAGCTTTTGATTGGCAAGGGATACTTGTTGTGATGTTTGTTCCTATTGCCATAGGCATTGTTTTTGGTTGGTATCCTGCTCGCAAAGCCGCCTTACAAGCCCCTGCCGAGCTATTGCATAATGAATAACTATGGGAAACAGGAAAAAAGATACAGGAAGCAGGATATTAGATTCAGGACGGCACAAGAAAAAAAGCCCCAAATTTCACTCAGTATCAAACTTTTTGCACTTTTAAGTGCAAAATTTACTTTTTACTTGTATTTTGCATAACGTCCTTTGTACCTTCTGCCATTATCGCGATTATCGCCAAATTTGCGGGCAATGCCAATATTATACACAAATCCGCTGTATGTGAATAAATCGGTACGGCTACGAGTGCCATTCATTGTAAAGCCCAGACGCTCTTCGTCAGGCGAAAGCACATAAGGACTTTCGTGTATGTTTTCTTGTGTAATGCGGAAACGGCTGTATTTATTCAAAATAAACAAATAGCCTATATCGGCACAAAGCATCCAGCCCGGCGAAATAGGAAGCGAAATACTCAGACGAGGCTTTATACCCGATGCCTGATTGCGTAAGTAGAAATTAAGATTTGCCCTTCTTTCGTAAATTGCATCAACCATTGCAATTTGACGAGCATTCTCGGGAAAATTGTATGAACCAATTTTGAACTGATTGAAAAGCCAAACAAAATCAACAGCAGGACGTATGGTCAGAAGTCGCTCGTTTTCGTAGTAAGTCAGTTCAAAGTTCCAACCGCCGCCTACTTCTACACTATTTAGAAATGGATTGGTAAAAATGCCATCAAAACGGATTTCACCAAAAAAACCTTTTGTAAAACCTGCTTCCAAGGCAAAATTCGCATTGAAAGCTATACTGCTCCCCCCTTTGAAAGTAGCCGCTGTGATATTTTCCTGATTCAGAAAAAGTGTATCGGTATCGGGGTGGTCGTAATTGAGAGCAAAAAGTGTGGGTGTCATCGCCAATTGTTTTGCCCCCAAAGATAACTGCACCGCCCAATAGGCTCTCGGCTCTTGGTAAGAGCGTTGGGGCAACCACTTACGCTTGGGCAATTGAGCTTGGGCAGAAAGCACAAGCAAACAAACAACTACCACAATGCCTAAAACTCTAAAAATTGTTTTCATTTATGCTTGATTTTGAGCAAATCGGCTTTTTTTATAGCCATAGTTGAAGTAGAAAATTAGCCCCAAAGCCAGCCAAACTACAAAACCTATCCAGTTGGCAATACCTATTTCAGACATCAAATAAAAATTTACAAGTAAGCCCAAAACGGGTATCAGCGAAAGATTTTTTCTCCAAGAAAGCCAACTCATTATTACACACATTGCTAAAAACACCCACAAAGGCAACCGCTCAAAAAATAATTTGAGAGCAGATTTTTCTTGCTCTGCTTTCAAAGTTTCTTTCAGCGTAGTAATTGCCATTTTTATTTCGTTGGTTTCATTTTGGGCAAGTTCAGTTTGCTTGCTGGCAAGTTCTTTTTGTAAAGTTTCAACCCGAAAAGCATTGCTAAATGTAAAAAAGTCCTTCATTGGCTCAGTATTCCAAAGCCAAGCTAATGCAAAGCCCGCTACAAAAAGCACAGGTACAATAAACTTGGCATTGAAATAAGGCACTTTGAAGCGTGCTTTTTCAATTTGCTCTCTACCTTTGGCTGTATTTTGCAAAATCAGAACACCGCCACACACAAGTACAAAAGCAAAAAGTGTTCCGATACTTGTCAAATCTACCACAAAATCAATATTGATAAAAGGCGTGGGCAAAGCTACTAGAAGTCCTGCTATGATAGTTGCAAAAGAAGGTGTATGAAAGCGAGGGTGTATTTTGGCAAAAACAGGTGGCATTAGTCCGTCACGGCTCATAGTCATCCAGATACGGGGCTGTCCGAGTTGGAACACCAGTAGAACGCTGGTCATTGCAAAAACGGCACTTACCGCTACTATCCCCGAAAGAAAATCCATTTTGAGAAAATGAAACATATCGGCAAGGGGGTCTTCGGAATTGAGTTGCGTGTAGTTCATTACCCCTGTAAGCACCAAAGTAAGACTCACATACAAAATAGTGGAAATCACTACGGAAAGTATCATTGCTTTGGGTAAATCTCTTTGTGGGTTTTTACACTCTTCGGCAGTGGTAGAAATGGCATCAAAACCTATGTAAGAAAAGAAAATCGCCGCTATTCCTTGCAAAACACCTTCCACTCCATTAGGAGCAAAAGGCGACCAATTTTTTGGATTTACATAAAACATTCCTACCAGCACCACCAAAATTACTACCAAAACTTTCACTGCTACCATTATATTGCTGGCAGTTTTGGATTCTTTAATGCCCACATAAGCAAGTGCAGAAACCAGCACTACACTCAAAAAGGCAGGGAGGTCTAAAATAACTTTCAACCCACCAATTTCGGGGGCATTTTTCCAAGCAAGATAGCCTTCTCGCAAACTGGAAGAGATTTTATCCAGAGGTACTCCTTGGGCAAGGTCTTTGGAAACCTGCTCAAAAGCCTCTTTAGCTCCGCCATAGTTGGTGGAAAGATACGCAGGGAAATCTATTCCAAAGCCCTGCAAAAAGCCCGTAAAATAGCCCGACCAAGAAATGGCTACCACAATATTACCCACCGAATACTCCAAAATCAGAGCCCAGCCGATAATCCACGCTACCAATTCGCCGAAGGTAGCATAAGAATACGTATACGCACTTCCGCTCACGGGAATAAGCGAAGCGAATTGAGCATAACACAAAGCCGAAAAAATACAGGCTACCGCTACAAATATGAAAAGCAATGAAACCGCAGGACCTCCGTTATAGGACGCTTTCCCGATAGTTGCAAAAATTCCCGCCCCTATGATTGCCGCAATACCAAGCGAAGTAAGGTCAAAAAGTCCAAGTTCTTTGCTCAGACCTGCTCCGTGTTCGCCTTCACCAAAACCTTGCTGAACATCTGAAAGTATCTGCTCAATGCTTTTTTTACGAAAAAGTTGTTTCATTAGACTTCAATTTTGGTGTAAAAAATTTCAAAACGGAAAAATAAAAAAATCTTGAATAGCTTGCTAAAAATTTCACAGAAAAACGAAAAATTTGTTTTGCAACAACAAAGTCGCTGGTTCCTGAAAGATTTGATATTTCAAGTTTCAAGCATTAGAAATAATCTGTCCAACATTTTGTTTCTTGCCGCCTGTTTCTTTACTCTGATGTACTATCTCCAATTAGGCTTCAAAAAATTCTTCTCTGAAATTGATAAGAAAAACCTCTTTTTCTCCTCTGGTAATAGCCGTATAAAGCCAACGCAAAAATTCAATATTTATCATTTCCTCCGTCATAAAGCCTTGCTCTACAAATACAATTTTCCATTGTCCCCCTTGCGATTTGTGGCAAGTGATAGCATAAGCAAATTTAATTTGCAAAGCGTTTAGATAAGGATTATCTTTCAGCAATTCCAACTGATAGCGTTTATTGCCTACGTCTTTGTATTCTTCGGCTACCGCTTGGTGCAGTTTATCGTACTCTTCGGCAGAAAGCGAAGGCGTTTCTGAATAAAGGGTGTTCAGAATTACTTTTGCTTCAAAAGGTTCGCCTTCATAATCCAATAGCTCCAAAACCATTGTAGCAAAGCGAAAACCATATTTTTCTTCGGTATCTTCTATGCTACGAACTTTTACCATATCACCATTTGCCAAAAAACCATTGATGCCATTTTCGGCAAGTACAAAATAATTGTTCTTGACAATCATCAAGTAATCGCCTGCTTCTATTTCACTTTCCATAAATCGGATATTTCGGCGAATGTAGCGATTGAAATTATTGGCATTCTTGTTGGAACGACAAAGCACAATGGTTTCATCTAATCCATACTTTTTGTAGGCGTATCGTAAGCCGTCCTCTAATTTTTCGTAAGTCATTCGGTAAAAATCAGGATAACCTTTGGTTTTCAGAGCCAATTGAAGGCTATTTTCACGCAAAAGGTTGCGTATGTTCGTTGCATTATACAGAATACCCGAATTTTCGGCTTGCCGCATTACTTGGGTAAATTCACAGAAAAAAACTTGCAGTTTGTATTTCTGCTCCAAAAAATCTTTGTCTAAGGCTACGCTGGTATTTTCGCCCACAGGTGGAAGTTGGGCAACATCACCTACCAAAATCAGTTTGTTTCCTGCTTCAGGACGAGCAAAAATAAAAGTTATCAAATCGTCCAGAAGGCTTTTTTTGCCTGTAACGGGCTTATCAGAAATCATTGAGGCTTCATCAACAATGTAAATTGTATCTTCGGCGATATTTTTGACAAGTTTGAACACAAACCTCCCCTGACGTGTATCTACTTGTTGATAAATTTTTCGGTGAATGGTAGAAGCCCTTTTGCTTGCATAACGCCCCAATACTTTGGCGGCTCTACCCGTGGGGGCTAAAAGAGCCGTTTTGTAACCAAGTTGTGAAGCTACTTTTACAAAAGTGCTGACCATCAATGTTTTACCTGTACCCGCATAGCCACGCAAAAGAATAGTAGGTTTGGGGTGGTCGGTTTGCAAAAATTTTTCTAAAATGCCAACAAAATCTTGTTGCTGGGGTGTAAGTTCTACGGAAAGTGTTTTGGCAAATAATTTTTGAACCGACATAGCAAAATTTCACAAAAGGTTAAAACAATTTTTCGCTGAAAGCTATTTATTTTTTGTTAATTTCGCCCCAATTTACACACCAAAATTGAAGCGTATGAAGGCATTTTTAGGGTTTGGACTGCTGTTCCTTTCATTTTTTTCATTTGCTCAAAGAGGCAATTTATGGGTAAAAAACTATCGCCTCAACTTCACTCCCCAAGTTACAGAGGTTGCCCAAGATAAGCAAGGAATTTTGTATTTTGCCCACTCCGAAGGTATCCTGATGTACGATGGCTTTGTTTGGGAGAACCTGCCTCTTTCATTTAGTCCACACACCATAGCTTTTGGCTCGGAAGGAGAGCTTTGGGTGGCAGGCAAAGGTTCTATCAGCAGAGGTGTTTTGGATAAAGCCCGAAAGTGGCAATTTGAGCCTATCGCTAATCAGGATTTTGAAAAAGAACTGGGTACTTTCAAAAGTATTTTTGTTCAAGAAAAGCAGGTATATTTTTACAGCGATAAAGCTCTCTGTAAGTGGAACGGCACAAGT
>NZ_JBRCWE010000008.1:0-12792 GCF_053497555.1 Raineya sp.
GGTAGCAAGCGATGATGTCGCTTAGAGCGACATCATCGCTCTAAGCCCGAAAAAAACATCTTAAAATTCACTTTTTCGGAAGGAAATTTCTATTGTTGTTCTTTAATTTTTTCTAAACGGACTTTTTAAGGGACGACTACAATACTCTGATTTTAGTCCAGAGTTCTTCTTTATGATTTTTGCTAATGTGTATGGGTACATCTGTAATAAACAGGTAGCCCTCTTCCATTCTTTTAATTTTATCTAAACTCACCAGATAAGACCTATGCACCCGCAAGAAATGTTCTTTGGGCAATTTGGCTTCAAAGTCTTTCAGAAGCATATTGGTTACAATCTTTTTTTCAGGCAAAACTATCACGGTATAGTTTTCCAGAGCTTCAGCCCAAAGAATTTCTTTCACCTTTACAGAATGTAACTTACCTTTGTCTTTAACGAAAAAAGTATCTTCCCAAGAAAGTTTATGGTTATCCAGACCTTCGGAAACATTTTGCTCCAGAAATGCGAGTTTGATAGTATCGTGTTGTTGTGAGGCAATTTTGAGTGTGTTTCTCAAATCCACTTCTTTGAAAGGTTTGGTAAGATAGGCAAAGGGACGAGCTTGCATCGCTTCGTCAAGCGTTTTTTCATCGGCAAGGGCAGAAAGAAAAATAATAGGAATTTTGGCAAATTTGTAGGCATAATGGGCAAAGTCAATCCCTGTTTTATCGCCTTTGAGCGTAATATCTACAAGTGCTAAATGAGGCTTATGTGTTTCAAGCAGTTGTACAGCTTCTTCGTAATCGTTGGCTATTCCCACTACGTCATATTGCCACTGCAAGAGATAAGTTTCTAAATCTAATGCAATAGAAAATTCATCTTCTACAACAAGCACTTTTTTCATAAATCGTAATTGTTTAGGTTTAATTTGTAGTATAGAAACAGGAAACAAGAGGCAGGAAACAAGATTTAGAACATTGGACTTTTAGACTGAGTAAAACTTTTACCTCAAACACTTGTACATTTAAACTTTTTGAACGTAAATAATTACCATAAATTTTGAATTTTGAACTTGGAAAATTCTTAACAGCTTGAACCTTTATTTCTCAATTTGCTTTATGCCACTTTAAGCATTGGTTCAAATTGAATAGAAAAACTCGTACCTTCTTGGGTATGCACTTGCCAAGAACCCTTGATTTGCTTGACAAGCCCATCTACTAAACGCAAACCCAAAGATTTGCTCTTTTGTGGATTGAAATCAGCGGGTAAGCCTTTGCCATTATCTTTGAGCTGAAGCTGACAAATGCCGTTTTTCAGGCTTGCCCAAATACTGATAATGCCTTGTTGCCCTTCGTTGAAGGCGTATTTAATGCTGTTCGTGATAATTTCGTTGAGAATAAGCCCGCAAGGAATGAGTTTATCAATATCCAAGAAAATCGGCTCTACTTGCATTTCTACACGGATATTTTTTTCTTGCAATCCGTAGGTTTTTTCAAAATAAGCCATTAGGTTTTCAATGTATTCGGCAAGGCTGATAGATTGTAAATTTTCAGACTTATAGAGTTTTTCGTGAATAATCGCCATTGCTTGTATGCGGTCTTGGCTTTTCTTGATAACTTCATCGGGGTTTCCTCCTTTATGCCCTTGCAGGTGCAAAAGGCTGGAAATAACTTGCAGGTTATTTTTTACCCTGTGATGAATTTCCTTCAAAAGCATTTCTTTTTCGTCTAATGATTTGGCAATTGTAGCATTTTTTTCTCCTAACTTTCGGGCTGTTTTTTGTTTAAGGCGAAAAGCCCACAAAGCACCTGCAAGCAAAAGCGTAAGCACTCCGATACCTCCAAAAAGAAGCCATTTTTCTCTCTGGTTTTCTCGGTGTTGCAGTTCAAAAACTTTTTTCTCGATACGCAAAAGTTCGATTTGTTTTTTGTTGGAGTAGTCGTCATATTTGGCTTGCATTTCGTTGATGTTGCGAATTTGCTCCATATTCATCAGCGAGTCCTTGATATTATCGTACTGCAAGCGGAAATCAAAGGCTTTTTGAAAATCTTTTTGTTTGGCGTAATGTTCTGAAAGAAACTTATAGGCTTGTTGGGTAAGAGGTTTAGCACCAATTTGTAGAGAAAGTTCCAGGGCTTTCTTGTAACTTTCGTAGGCGTTTGGGTGTCTGCTTTGTTTATCCCAAAACTCGCCCAAACGCAAAAGAATATCTATTTGTCCGTTCAAATCTTTAATTTTTTCATAGTTTTTCAAACTTTCCTGAAAGTAGTATAAAGCCGAATCTAAGCGGTTTTCTTGCTGATACACCAATCCTAAGTTACCATAGCCCGAAGCAATGCTACGAATATGATTTTTCTGCTTTTTCCAAATCAAAGAAATGAAAAAGTTTTGCTTGGCTTCTGCAAATTTTTCTTGTTTGAGATACACTTCGCCCATATTGTTGTAGGCAAAAGCAATGCCAAGGGTATCACCAATTTGCCGAGCTACTTCCAAAGACTGGTTGAAATAGTCGAGAGCCTTTTCGTAGCTTTTTTGGTCTTGATACAAACTGCCAATGTTATTAAGTACATTGCTTTTTTGCTTGGCAAATTTGGGGTCGCTTTCAAAAAATTCCAAAGCCTTCAAATAGTAGGAAAGAGAAAGAGAATATTTGCCTTGCAAACGATACACAAAAGCCAGATTGTTGTAAATACCCGCATTGCCCTGTGGGTTTTTGGCGGCTTCGTTCAGCGGGATAGCCCTTGTGTAGTGCATAATGGCTTTGTCATAATCGCCCATATTTTTATACAAAACTCCAATAAGGGTATTGTTGAAAGCCATAGAGGCGGTATCTTTGATTTTTTCGGAAAGAGCAAGGGCTTTTTGAGCATAAGAAAATGCCAAAGGAGGGTTCTGCTCACGCAGTTTCTGGGCTTCATTTTCGTAAGCAGTAATTTTTTCCTTATCGGTAGCTTGGGATAAAGTAGCTTCAATACCCTGCCCATTAGCTATAGAAAGAAAAAATAAAGCACAAAAAAAAGATAAAAAATACACCATTTAGGCAGAATTATTAAAGCAACAGGTATAGTTTTTAATGTTTTGAACGAAAATCTGTTTGGAAGCTCAAGCGTTTGAAGTTCAAACCTTCAAACATCAAACCTTACACTTTTCAAACTTGTTTTCATAGTTTTTTGAAACAAGTTTGTTATACAGAGTTTGTACAAAAATAAAAAAAAGCAAGAAATTTGCAAATATTTTTTGGTAAAATCTTACATTGAAAGGCGATAGGAAATAATTTTATTAACTTTTTCGTAGAGTTGTTGGGGGGTATAGGTTCTCCAATCAGGAATTTCCAAATTTCCTCCAAAATTGATATACCAATCTATTCGGTATTTTTGCCACTCTTCATAAACAAAATCACGAAAATTGATAGCGGCAATCCAGCCATCTTCTACATCTTCCAGCCATTCTTCGTAATAGCAATCATCGGAGCCGTGAAAATTGAGTACGTTTTCGCCTATGAGAATGAATTTTTGAATACCTTTTTTGAGCAGAGGATTGATAATATTGGTTTTGAGTATCATTATATCGTTTTCAATGGCGTCGTTCCATTCGCCAATAAATTCAAAAATAGCAAATCTTTGCTTGTAATCTGCATAAAGAATTTTGATATACAGGGTAGGTGAGCCAATGCAGTCCCAAGCGGGGTCTATGTAATAGCCATAGATAGTGTCGGAATATACATCAAAGTTGTACTCTTTGCCAAAAAAAGGGCTTTTCCTGTCGGTTGCAGGGTCGTAGTATTCCAGCCATCGCTCAAAGGGTATAATGGTGTGCATTTTTTTTCTATCGTCAATTTTCCTACAAAAAACATTGTCAGCCTGATTATATGTCCAAAAGTTTGAGGGTTAAGACTTAAAATTACATATCTTTCCTAACTAAAAGTTTCGCTTTTGTTTTCTGCTATTAGCTTACTTGCTTTTGTTGAGTTTCAGGGTTGCCCGGTTGCGGTTGTCTTGTCTGAATTGTCCTGAAAAAACTTTTGCTTTCTTGAAAGGCAAATCATAGCAATACAAATAGCCGTCGTAGCAAGCAATGAGCAATTCCAATTTTTTATCGCCATCAATATCTGCAAGAAGTGGCGTACATTCTGAACCTGAGGGTATTTTGTAGCGTTCTAGTTTGCGTGTATTTTCGTCATATAGCAAAAGTTCTCCTTTTTCCGTAGGAACGGCAATTTGCCAAGATTTTTTGCTATTTATTTGCCCTACCACTGCCGAGGCTGTTATACGATTAGCGGGAAAGAACGTTTGAGCCTTGTTGCTTACAATTCGGTATCCGTAGCGATTTTCCTTTTCAATTTCAGCTTTTTGCAGATGAGCTATCCATAAGCCGTCATCATTTCCCGACCACCAAGAACTGCCTATGGCAAGCGTTTCGTTGGGGCTGAGCGTTACTGCCGCATACAAGCCCGAAATAGCCCCACTGGGCAAATTCAAATCCAAAGCGTATAAGTGTTTCCCTTGTAAATCTATGTAATGCACTACCGAGTAGGTAGAAGCCACTACAATTGCTTTCTTTTCACCTTTTTCTACCAAAATGGGCGAACTTTTCAAGCCTGTTCCCAAGGTATATTTCCAGATAATCTCGCCGTTTTTACCATTTAGGGCATACAGCAAAGATTCCCGCTCGATAGAAGTTGCATTCCAGCCACCACTGATAACATCAGGAATATTATCGGCATTTACATCAACACACAAGGGGCTTGTCAGGAACGCTCCGTTATCATTGGTCAGAATTTGCACCCACAGCGGACTGCCCGTTTTGCCATTCAGAGCCACAATACCTCTACCTCTTACACTAAAAACAACATCATTTTCGTCGTCTTGGTTTAGGTCTATCACCACAGGGCAACCTTCTACGTTGCCAATGTTTTCAATATTTTCAAGAAAAGGGGTTTTATATTGCCACAAAATTTTATTTTGTGAAAGGTCGTAGGCATAAAAATAACCTTCATCAATGCCAAAATAAAGTTTATTCTCATCAATTGCAATGCCATTGACGTCTAAATCGCTTAAATCTTTTTTCTGACCATTTGGAATTAAAGGCTGAATTTTTTGCACGACTTGTCCTGTTCGGGCATCAATGGAAAAAACTGCGTCAAATTCATCTTGGGAGGTTTTATCCAAAGTATTACCATTAGAGCCAAGCCAAATTTTATTCTGATGTAGTAAAATATTCGTTCTGTAAGTAGTTTGCCCTACATAAGTTTTCCATTTCAGAGGGAAAATGCTTTCAATACTTGTTTGAGCAAGCAAAAAGCTACTGTTTATCCAAAACAAAAATAGCCAAAGGGTGTTAGTTTTTCTCATTTTTTTGTATTTTGGCACAAATTAGTTTTTTTGTGAAAATTTGCCAAAAATTAGTTTGGGTTTTGTGCAAAATTTTCTTTGGTGTATGCTTACAAGCCCAAGATAGTTTGCATTTATTGCCTTATTTTGAATGGAGTGGCGGTTTGCGATATGCCTATGCTTTTACCAATAATTGGGCAGTACAAAGATTGCCCGATGAAACTATCCGCTACGAAAAGCAGGAAAGAAACAATTATGGCATTGCCTTGCAAAGCAGACTAATGGCTTCTAATGTACTGCACTTTTTGCAAATTTTGCCTGAAAATAAGCGTTGGCGAGTGGGAGATGTATTTGTGAGCGAATTGCAAATGGGCTTTCGCAGAAAGCAAATTGAGCAAGCAAGCGAGTGGCTATTGGGGTATCATTTTGGCGTGGGTGCAGGGGCAAGTTATCAGATAAATACAAAAAACGCAGTGGGCTTTTACATTGTTCCTTTGAAATTTAGTAATGATGGCGTAAGTCCTGCTATTTCGGGTTCTTGGATAGGTTTGCGTTGGGCAAATCCTCAAATCTGGCTTGAAACAGGCTTGGAATCCAGAGATTTATCTTTTTTGGGTTATCTTGTGCCTGCTACCCTCAATCCGCGTCAGTATTTTTTACAAGCAGTTTGGCAAAAAAAATGGGGTTTGCGAGCAGAGTGGGCTCACAATCGTTTCAAAGATAAAATCTATGGCGGGCAATATGAAAACTTTTTCCTGACAATAGTGATGTTCTACGGAAAGTTTTTTTAAGGAAATTTTGGTGTTTGGCTATGAAAGATAATTTTATGCGTTATTTTTTGGTGAGTTACATTTCCGAAGAGGGCTACGGAAGCATTTGGTTTGAACATTTGACCTTCCCGAATTATGAGTGGCTTTGTGAAAAAATCACGGAAGGCAGAAGCCGAGGCAATGTAATTGTGCTGAATATCTATGAGTTTCAGAATAAAGAAGATTTTGATGATTTCAGAAAGGAGGGGAGATGAAAGGTTAGTTTTAGAGGTTAAATTTTAGTAAAAAATTAGAGAAATAAGCGATGATGTCGCTCGCAGTCAGTAAATTTCATTTTTGTAAGAAAACTTGTAAATGTAGCCCTAATCATAAACCCAATACAAAAATTTATGAAAAAGTCTATCACGTGTATTGCAAACTGCATTTTATTTTTGTTTATTGTACAATCTGCTTTTAGCCAATCGGTGTATGCACCACTCAATAGCGATTATTATCATCTTTTAGAGCGGTACGAAATTCAGTCGGGGAGGTTGTTTCAGGCTTTTCATTCGCACATCAAGCCTTACAAGCGTTCGGCAATTGCCGATTTTTTGCAAAAATTTCAGCAAGATAGCACGCAAAGCCTTTCCGAAGTAGATAAATTTAACTTGGCATACTTGGAGCAAGATAACTGGGAGTGGTTTCGTAAAGATACTGCCGAAATTCCTCAAAATTTTTGGAAAAAATTTTATCGTCAAAAATCTGATTTTTATCACGTACAAGCCCAAGATTTTGATTTACACGTAAATCCTGTATTGGCTTTTTCGGTGGGCAAAGATAATAACACCGACAAACTCACCTACCTCAATACGCGTGGGGTAGAAGTAAGGGGTATGATTAGCCAAAAAATTGGTTTTTATACCTTTATGACTGATAATCAAGCCTCTTTTCCCAAATATGTGCAGGCTCAAATCAGAAAGTTTGATGCCGTACCGCAGGAAGGCTATTACAAAGACGGAGACCGTGCCGAGCCTACAGATGTAGATTTTATACACGCCCGAGGCTATATTGCTTTTCAGCCTATCCGAAATATTGATGTGCAGTTCGGACACGATAGAAACCTGATGGGCAGTGGCTATCGCTCAATGATACTCTCTGATTTTGCGGCAAATTATTTGTTTCTGAAAATCAATACCAATGTGTGGAAACTCAATTACCAAAATATTTTTGCCCAAATGACTGCCCAAGTGCTTAATGCCGATGGCTTGCGTCCTAAAAAGTACCTTGCCAAACACCATTTGAGCTTGAATGTTTCTAAAAACTTCAATGTAGGTGTATTTGAAACCGTCATTTTCGGGCAAAGAGATACACTCACCAACAATAGCTTTGATTTGAACTATCTGAACCCTATCATTTTTTATCGTTCCGTAGAACAGCAGCTCGGAAGCCCTGATAATGTACTTTTGGGGGCAGATTTTAAGTGGAACTTTGCACGCAGTTTTTCGCTTTACGGACAATTTGTGTTAGACGAGTTTCTCATTCGGGAAATTCGTGCCAATCGGGGCTGGTGGGCAAATAAATATGCAGGACAAATCGGTTTGAAATACATCAACGCCTTCACTATCAAAAACTTAGATTTACAAGCAGAATTTAATTTTGCACGTCCTTATACTTACACACAAGATAATAATTTCAAGTCTTACACGCATTATCAGCAACCGCTTGCACACCCTTTGGGAGCAAATTTTTATGAATTTGTGGGTATTTTGCGTTATCAGCCTCTTGCTAAGCTCAATTTTATAGGCAAACTCTTTTATGCTAATTATGGCTTGGATACAGATGGCTTGAATTGGGGTGGAAATTTGCTTCTGGATAATCGCACACGCGTGCAAGAATACGGCAATAAAATTGGTCAGGGTTTAAGTACCAAAACTATTTTTCTTGATGCTACAATAAGCTATCAGGCTTGGCACAATGTTTTTGTGGAGCTAAAACAAGTTTTTCGCCGTAGCCAAAATGATGATGCTACAATGCCTTACAAAAACACTACTTTCACCTCTTTGGGCTTGCGAATGAATATCGCACCCCGATTGCACGAGTTTTAATGCATCTTGGCTCTTTTCACCATATACGCATACAATACTTCCTCGAAGGGGCGGGCAATATCTACTTCAATAAAATCAATTTTGTATTGTCCGCACTTCATTTTAAGCTCGTGAGAAAACTGCAAAATTTTTTCTCTGTAAAAATCTTTTACGGCTTGTGGCTGTAATTTAACTTTTTCGCCTGTTTCCAAATCAATAAACTCATAAGGGCGATTTTCAAAAGCAAACTCTTTTTCAGTAGCTTTATCGGTAACGTGGAAAAGAATAACCTCGTGGTTTCGGTGTTTGAGGTGTTGCAGAGCAGTAAGCAGTTCTTGTGGGTTTTCTACATCTTCAAACATATCGCTGAAAATAATCACCAGCGAGCGTCTGTGGATTTTTTCTGCGATTTCGTGTAAAACTTTGGTAGCTGAAGTTTTTTGCAAATTGCTTTCTGCATTGAGCAAATTTTGAAGCAAAAGAAAAATTTGATGTAAATGAATTTGTGTTGATTTGCAGGGGGTATGCTCAATGATTTTATCATCAAAAGTGGCAATACTCACGGCATCGCGTTGTTTTTGGAGCATAAGTGCCAATGCCGCCGCCGCCATTACCGAAAAAGTAAGTTTGCCCTTGGTAGCTTTGGGGTAAAACATTGAAGAAGAAACATCTATCAGAATTTGGCAACGCAAGTTGGTTTCTTCTTCGTAGCGTTTGATAAAAAGTTTATCGGTTTTGGCAAAAACCTTCCAATCTATGTGTCGTGTGCTTTCGCCGGTGTTGTAAAGTCTATGCTCGGCAAACTCTACCGAAAAGCCGTGAAAAGGGGAGCGGTGCATTCCTGTAATAAAGCCCTCTACGAGCTGTTTGGCGAGCAGTTCTATATTTCCAAACTGACGGATTTTTTCAAGACTGAGTTGCATATCAAAAACTGGATAGTTTGAAGTTCAGAAAGTAGCAATTTACGAAAATTCTGATAAAAATCAATTTTCTTACTTTCGGCAGACATTGTTTTCTTTCACTAAAACACACTTTTTCGCTAAAAAATTATGCTTATGGACGCACAAAGTTTAGCCTTACGCCCTCGTTTCCGTTTTACAAGCGAAATGAGCCGAAATGAAATTATTGAAAAGTTCCGAAAAGAACTCAATGAAAACAATCCCGAAGGTTTTACAGGGGTACTGACAGATTTTCACATTCAGATTCGCTTTCCTGCTCACAAACACCGCCTCTGGACACCCTATATGGAAATCGGTTTGGAGGAAAATTTGCAAAATAACACTACGCTGGTGCGGGTGCTACTCACACCCGTTTCGCCTATATGGATGCTTGTAGCATTTCTTCTGATAGTTACTTCTACGAGTATTTTTATTAGCCTAATGCTTGGTATTTCGCAAGTAATGATAGAGCAAGAACCTTGGGGTTTTTATGTAGCAGGGCTTTGTACGGTGGTTTTATTGGGCTTGTACCTGATAGCTCGGCAGGGCAGATTACTGGCTCGTAAAGAAATGCCCGAACTCAAAAAATTTGCCGACCAAGTGTTTGAGTGCGATTGCCTGATGAAAGCTCATTGAGAAGGGTTTTAAGGCTTGAGGGTTTGAAGTTCAAGTTTTTTTGTATAATTGTATGTATAGTTTGCAGTAAGGAAACAAGAAACAAGACGCAGGAAACAGGATTTTAGAAAATAAATGTCGGAGAGAAAAAACGAGAGATAAAGCTCTTAAAGGCTTGAACATCAAACCCTGAACTTTTTGCTTTTTAACCTTGTAGCTTCAACAACTTGAAATCAGAGCAATTCTTCGGGTAAAAAGTGAGTGAATGTATCGCCTCGCAAGCCTAAACGAATAGTCTCTACGGAAATCACTTCGTTAGGAGCGATATTACCTAAATTAACATTTGCCCCCAAAAGTTTCACAAACCAAACTTGTTGCGATTTTTGAGGGGCTTCCCATATAATTTTTTCCGAAGGAATAGTATGAATAATTTCTTTCACAAGCCCCTGACGCACCTCACCCGAGTTGCGAAAAAGCCCTACCGTACCCGATTCTCTTGCTTCGCCTATTACTTTCCAAGCACCTGCCTCCAATTCTGCTTTCATTAGTTCTATCCATTGGTACGGAGCAAGTATCTTTTCCGCATCTTTGGAGCCTACTTCCGAAAGTACAACTACCTGCTTGGCAAGTTCGCTGATATATTTACATTTTTCTTCGTGAGGCAATTCAATAGAACCATCAGAAACTTCGGCGTAGGGCATTTGGTATTTATCTAAAAGTTTCTGATAATCGGAAAATTGCTTGCGAATAATGAAAGCCTCAAAAAGCGTACCCCCAAAATACGTAGGAATACCTGCCGCTTTATAAACTTCTAATTTTTCCTTCAAATTCGCTGTAACATAAGAAGTAGCCCAACCGAGCTTCACCATATCAATATAATCGCCTGCTACTTCAAGAAGGTCTTCTACCTGCCTGACGCTCAAACCCTTATCCATTACCATCGTCAGACCTACTTGGCGGGGTTTCTGAGTGCGTTCAGGAATATAATGCAAAGAATAGTGCATAAAATAATTTGTTGGTTGAAGCATAAGGAATAGTTATAACGTTTTATTCATTTTTTCCAATAATTTTCATCAAAGCACTCACATCTTGCCGAATGGAGCTATCTACTTCTATCAAATCGCTGATAGTTTGGATAGCGTGAATGACAGTGCTGTGGTCTCTACCGCCAAAATGATAACCAATCGCTTTCAAGGAAAGTTCCGTATATTCTTTGCAAAGGTACATTGCAATTTGACGAGCTTTGACAATATTTTGAGTTCGGCTCTTGCCTTTGATTTCTTCTTCTTTTACATTAAAATACTGGCAAACTACTTTCTGTATGTTTTCAATATCTACATCAGCCGTTTCGGGGCGGCGTTCATCTACTTTCTGGATAATGTGTTTAATGGTTTCGCGAGCCAGCTGTAAATCAATTTCTCGGCGTTCCAGATTAGAGCGTGCCAGTAGCGAAACAATCACGCCTTCAAGTTCCCGAATGTTGCTGTCTATATTATGGGCTAAATATTCAACTACATCATAGCTAATTTCAATACCTTCGTTTTGCAGTTTTTTTAGAATAATAGCGATACGTGTTTCAAAATCAGGTTGTTGTAAATCGGCAGTAAGCCCCCATTTGAACCGAGAAAGAAGCCTATCTTCCAAACCTTGCAATTCTTTGGGCGGGCGGTCGCTGGTCATTATGATTTGCTTGCCGTGCTGATGCAGATGGTTGAAGATATGAAAGAACATTTCTTGGGTTTTTACTTTACCTGCCAAAAACTGCACGTCATCAATAATCAGCACATCTATTTGCAGATAGAAGTTGGTAAGTTTCTGTATTTTGTCGTTTTTAATTTCATCAATAAACTGATTGACAAACTTTTCGGAAGAAACATACACCACAATTTTTTCAGGAGAATTGAAACGGACGTGGTTAGCAATTGCCTGAACCAAGTGTGTTTTTCCCAAACCTACTCCGCCATAGAGCATCAGTGGGTTGAAAGCCGTTACCCCTGGTTTTTTGGCAACAGCAAGCCCAGCGGCACGAGCCAAGCGGTTGCAATCGCCTTCTACGAAGTTATCAAAAGTATAATTTTCATTAAACTGAATATCCCTGAAAAAACCTTCATATTCTTTCAAGATTTGCATTTTCCTTTTCTGCAAATCAGGGTTTGTTTTATTTTCAAGGGGTTTGATATCCAATTCAATTTTGGTGTTCGGTACGGTCATTGTTTTGGGCAAGCTCTGGGCATTGCCTTTATCCACTACTACCGAATATTCCAACTTTCCTTCGGGTCCGAGCTCTTTATCTATGGCTTTTCGTAAAATTTCTAAATAGTTTTCTTCAATGTATTCGTAATAAAAAGGACTGGGTACTTGAATGGTAAGTGTGTTGTTGTGCAAACTCAAAGGAACAATAGGCACGAACCACGTGTTGAAAGTGTGTTCAGGCAAAGAACTCCGTATAGTTTTCAAACAATTTTCCCAAACACTCTTGCAATCTTTATTCATTGAAGGATAATTATGAGTTGTAGTTTTAAGCACAGCAAAAAGAATTATGAAGTTTTTGACAAAAATACAAACCGCACCTTTTTTGAAAAAGGGTACAAAGCGTTCAGTTTTTATATGTTTTTAGTGGAGCAGGGGTACAAAAGTGCTAAAAAAACTGATAGCAAAAAAGGAAATTTGAGGAAAATTTGCAAGAAAAAACGCAAAAATCTAATTTTCACACCATTGAACTTTGCGGCAAGTTATTCTTGCTGATGCAAATACTTGAATTAACGTGAGTTAAGCGGCAATATCTTGAAAAAGTTCAAAATTTGTAAGTAGATTTTTTTCTTGAAAATCTCTAATAGTGGGCTTTTTATCTAGGAATTTGTAGGCAATAATTCCAGACCACAAATTGACCAGAAAGTTTTTAGGACTTCTATGCCTTGTGTGTTCAATTTGACACACGTTTTTGAGCGTGTCAATCACGGCTTCAATTAAACCTCTTTTAGCGAGGAAGTATTGCTCTTGTTGGCTCAACTTTTCAGGTTTCATATTTTTGCGAACTTTGGTAATCAACTTTACTTTTTTTTCCTGAAAATAGGGTTTGAGTTGGGTGATATAGCCTTTA
>NZ_JBRCWE010000009.1:0-15897 GCF_053497555.1 Raineya sp.
CATGAAAAGTAATATTTTAGTTTCAGCACCTAAATATACAACTTTCATTGGAAATCTTTTTCAATCCTAAACAACTTCACTTTCAATAAATCTTACCAAATAGTTACCAGATAATGTACTTTCTAAAATAAAACTTTTTCCCAAATGAATGAGACTATCTAAACGATAAAAAAACTCTTTACCAGCTTGTAATTGTGAAACTGCTAATTCTTTTTTGATTTCATCAGCATTCAGAAAATCATAACTTGTTCTTGCTAAAATATCAGTTGAAAAAGTCGTTTTCCCAGAGCCATTTGCCCCTGCAATGATGATAATTTCTTTCATTCTGAAAATAAACGCTACTTTCTGAAAAATAGTTTCAAACGAGGGTTTTAACCAAGAAAACCCTCGTTTGTATTTGTTTATGGCTGTGTTTGTCCTTGTTTGGGAACAACCTTACCTTTGAGCGTCAGCGTAATTGGCGTGCCTGTGTTGGTAAATACCGTAACGGTTTTATTAAATTCTCCTACTGCGGCGGCGTTATAGGTGGCAGTTACTTCACCTTTTTTCTTGGGAGCTATGGGTTCTTTGGTGTAAGAGGGGGTTGTACAACCGCAAGAAGCCTGCACATTAGAAATAGTAAGAGGTACTTTGCCCTTGTTGGTGAAGGTGAAAGTGGTAGTAACGGGTGTTCCTTGTGGAATTTCGCCAAAATCGTGTATCATTTTGTCAAAGACAATTTGAGGATTGCTTTCCGTAGGAACGCTATTGGGTTGGGCATACCCGAAGCCTGCCAGTAATAGCATTATAGCCAAAATGCCAAAAGGTTTTCCGAATGGTTTGTTTTGTTTCATTTTTTTGAGGTCTAGGTTAAACTTTTTTCTTTTATACACTTCGGGAGCAAAATGTGTTCCAAAAATTAAAAAAATTTTTTCATCAAGATTAAACCTCTGCTCAAAATTTGTATCAAAGCTACAAAAACTAAAATTTTACAAATATGAAAAAAATAATTTTCCCCTTGCTCATTTTTTTGCTTGTTGGTAGTATGGCTTTTGTAGGTTGTAGAAAAAAACAAGAGCCTCTCTTTGACCAAAGTGCTGTGGATAATGCCCAAGCCGATGCCCAATTCAACGACTTGGACAATATCGTTTCTGATGTAATGATTGAAAACAGCAACAATCTTCGCACCACTGATGAAAGTATCGGAGAGCGTACCTTACGTTTCCGAAATTGTGGTACCGTTACTATCAATACCGCTACTAAAACTATTGTAATTGATTTTGGAACAGGTAGCACCTGCAACGACGGCAGAACTCGCCGTGGTAAAATCATTATCACTTACACAGGACGCTACCTAACCCCCGGAAGTGTAATCACTACCACTACCGACAACTATTTCGTAAATGATGTTAAAGTAGAAGGAATAAAGGTGGTTACCAACATTACACAACCCGGACAGAACCCTACGCATACGCTTTCGGTGCGTAATGGAAGACTGACTTTCCCCGATGGTTCTACATTTACTTGGCAAACCGATAGAATGAGGGTTTGGCAACAAGGTTCAGGCGACCTCAACCCTTTCAATGATGTTATTCAAATTACAGGAAATGCTTCAGGTACAAATCGCCGTGGCGTAAATTTTACTGCTGAAATCACAACTCCGCTTATCGTAAAAACTGAATGTTGGTTGCAAGGTATCCGCAAACCTGTTTCGGGTGTGTATGTAGTAACTTCTGAAAATCGTCAGAAAACCGTAGATTTCGGAAACGGCACCTGCGATACAAACGTAACCGTAACCATTACAGGCAATGGCGGAGGTACATTTACTTTCCCTTTGAACTGATAAGAACTTGTTAGGTGTTGTTAAGATACGAAAAAGCGAAACTATTTTCATATGAAGTAGTTTCGCTTTTTTAATACATAAAAACATTAAATCCCTATCAAATAACCTACTGCTCGGTATCTGCCTGTTTTCAGTCTATTCTTGTATTTTACAACAACAGCATTAAACAAAACAATTAACACGTAAAATAGTGTTAATCCGCCTACCATAACCCACACATTAAAGTTTTCGGCACTTTGTTCAAAGAAAATTAAAACAAACCTGATGATTATGGTATGAAACAAATAAATGGAAAGGGAAGTCTTACCTAAATTAGCTACAAATTCAAAGCCTGTGATAGGAGTATTGATAAGAAATATGGAAGTGAAAAGTAAGCCTGCTAAATAAATCCAAAAATATCCCTTTACAGGATAAAAAACCTCGGTATAACCTTCGCGTAAAGGAGGCATTTCTGCAAGATTGGTAAAAAATAAAAAATAGGCATAAAGTAAAAAGCATAGAACCCCAATGAATAAAAATAGAAGTTTATATTTTTTTATGAACTGCTGATGTTTGGCTACTAAAAATCCTAAAAACACAAAGCCTGTCCAAGGAAGTAAAGGAAACCAACCGTCTAAAACCAAACGTTTGATTGTATCATATCCATAATTAGGGAACTTATCCGTTAAATTCAAATCGGGCATACTAAATTCGTAGTGGTTCAAAAAAAAGATATTGGAAACAAAAAAGGCAAGCATAATAATAAATTGTATTATCAAATTAGACTTTGCCAGCAGTGTCATAATGAGCGTAGATAAACTAATGAGATACAACACATCAAAAGTAACAAAGGGGTAAATATTCCAGATGCAAACATCAATAAAAATGCCTATCAGTAGCACTTGTAAGGCTCTTTTACGAATACTCGTCAGCGACCTTCCTGCATTGAGCGAAATATGTACCGAAACTCCGCTTAAAAAAATAAACAAAGGTGCGGCAGTTGAAAACACAATCCTTAATGCCGTTGGGCAGTTCTCAAAAGGATACACATAAGACCAAGAATTTGCACTTACCATAATTAGAATGGCAATGCCTCTTAAAATGTCAATAGCATTATTACGCATAAGATTTAAAAATTAGAAGTGTAAAAACTATACCAAGGTTAAGATGATTTTCAGAATTCAAGAAGCTGAATGTTGGCTTTCAAAGATTTACATTGATGAAATTTTCAAAAACCAATTTTTATTCTGTACAAAATAATAGCATACTAAAAATTACATTAATGAAAAGAAGAGATAAGTTTCTGAAAATCAATCCTTATAAGTAAAAGTTTTGTAGAAAAACGAGAAAATAAAGGCTTTGCAAAAAAATTAAATCAATGATAAAGTAGAATTGAATTAGCAATGATAGATACAACTTGCGTTATGAGTTGCTATGTGCCAGCCAGCACAACTCACTAAAAGCCTTGTATTTGTATGATAAGCAACAGAGATAATGATTACAATACTAATGGGAAATTTTGAGAAAAGCAAGTTAAAACTGAATTTTTTTATTTAAATCTTTCTTTTGGGTATCTGTTTGAGTTTTATTTCACTACTATTTTCTGCGAAGAAATAATCCACTTATTGATTTGGAGAGCCAAATTTTCTGTCAAAAAATTTTTGTTCCATACAATTGTAGGAACGGCAAGCATATCAGCCACTTCTTTTCCAAGCAAAAAACGCATTTCAGCCACTGCTAAATCGGCAAAAAAACGGGAAGGCAGATTTTTGTAGAATGTTTCAATGAGTGCTTGGGTAAGTTTTTTACCTTCCTCGCTCTCCTGAAATTGGGTAGTAGCAATTTGCTTATCCAGCCAGTAGGCTTCACGCATAGAAAAAGGCAACAAATCCTCATTCACCCCCATAAGATACCCTACTACATTCCACAAATGCAAAAAGTTTTCGGCTTCTTTTTCAGAAAAGTCAATCCCTAATTTTCGCATACCTCGCAGAACAATGAATGAAAAACTCAAATTTGTTCCTGCCATATCTTCCTGATTGATAGGCTCGCCCCAAGTGGCTTGCCACTTTCCCGACTGCCAAATGAATAGCCTTACAAAGCTGTGTAGAAGCCTGATTTTAGCGATTTCCTTTTGCCAATCCTTGATTTTTTCGGTTGAAAAAGAGTTAGCTTTTAGGGTAAAAATAGCTGTTTCTCGCAGTCTTTGCAGTGTATCGTTTTGCAAACGCCCTGAAAAGCTAAGTACTTGTACTCCATTTTTTGCCGCATAGCAGTAAGGAAGCGAAAGCACTCCCAATAAATGAAGTATAATACTTTGATGTTTTTGAAAAAATTTTGCCCCCGCTTGCATTTTAGAGGTATCTGCCCAATGGGGCAGTTGAATGTGCTTAAAATAAGGTTGGAAAAAATTTTCAATTTGTGGCGAAATATCATTCTTTGAGCCATTGAGCCATTGTAAAATATCTTGGATTTGTACTTTTAGAACAAAATGCTTACTGGCGGCACTTGCCCACAAATCAGCCCAAGAGTCTGTTTCATTTCTTTTTTTTGCCAAGAAAGGTAAATCAAACTGCTTGCTTCTCATAATTTTTATTTGAAAAACGCTTTGCAAAGAATTTTTGTTTTGGCACAATTTACGTAATTTGCAGGCGTTTTCATCAGAAGACTCTCTGAAAATGCTGGAATTTATTAAATCGGAGTGGCAAGAAGCTCAAAAAGTGCTTACAGATTTTTTTCAGAATGAAAAAAATTTGCAAGCTATTGCCCAAACTGCCCAAATAATGATAAAAGCCATTCAGCAAGGATGCAAAATAATGGCTTGCGGTAATGGTGGCTCACATTGCGACGCTATGCACTTTGCAGAAGAATTAAGTGGAAAGTATCGTGAAAATCGTCCTGCTTTGCCTGCAATTGCTATTTCGGATAGTGGGCATATTACTTGCGTGGGCAACGATTATGGTTTTGAGCAAGTATATGCACGCTTTGTAGAGGCTTTGGGAAAAAGCGGAGACGTATTGCTTGCTATAAGTACCAGTGGCAATTCGCAAAATATTTTGAAGGCTGTTGAAATTGCCAAAAAGAAAGGTATTACAAGCATTGCTCTGACAGGTAAAGACGGCGGAAAGCTCGCTTCTATGGCTGATTACGTGCTTTGTGTGCCTCATTTTGGCTATGCCGACCGTATTCAGGAAATTCATATCAAGATTATTCATATCTGGATAGGGCTTATTGAGCAGGGGATTTTCGGCAAAAATTAGTTTTTGTTGAAAATGAGTAGCTTCCAAGACCATATTCGTTTGCTACATAGCGGCAAAGCGTATTTTGAAACGCTCAAACATATACTTCAAGCGGCTCGCTATTGTATACATCTGCAAACCTATATTTTTGAAGAAGACGAAACAGGCAAAGAAATTGCAGAAATTCTTATCCAAAAAGCCAAAGAAGGCATAAAAGTTTGTGTTTTGGTAGATGATTTTGGCTCCAAAGAGCTTAGTAAAAAGTTCAAACAACATTTGCTTTCGCAAGGGGTGCAAATTCGCACTTTTTCGCCTTTTCAGATTTTTAGATTGCGTTTTGGTAGAAGGTTGCATCAGAAAATTGTGGTTTCTGATATGAAATTTGCCCTCATTGGGGGTATCAATATTGCCAACAAATACGCAGGAGTAGGCAAAAAAGAATGGTTAGATTATGCCGTACTTTTGGAAGGGGAAATCGTGAGGCAGTGTTTTTGGATTTGCCAGCAGTTCTGGAATAAAAAGTATCAGCGAGATGTTTTTCTTCAAAATAAGCATATTTTCCTACTGCAACAAGATTTTTTCAGAGGTAAAAAAGAAATAGCCAAAGCCTACCGAGAAGCTATTGCCAAAGCTAAAAATGAAATTTGGATTGTAGCCAGCTATTTTTTACCCAATAAATCTTTACGCAAACTGCTCATTAGTAAGGCGAAACAAGGCGTAAGTATAAAAATTCTGCTTTCGGCAATTTCTGATGTGCAGTTTTTCAAAAAAGCTACGGAGTATTTGTATGCAGAACTTGAAAAAGCAGGCATACAGATTTATGAATATTTGCCCAGTGTTGTTCACGGCAAAGTAATGCTTGTAGATGATACTTGGGCTACTGTTGGCTCGTATAATCTGAATGCTATCAGTGAGTATATGAGTGTAGAAATGAATGTAGCCACTACCGAGCCTAATTTTATAGAGGTTTTGCGGAAAGATTTACAAAAAACTTTTGCCACTGAAAGTATTTTGGTGCAATACGCCTACAAAAGGCGTAATATTTTTACACGCTTTTACTTTTGGCTCATTCGTTTTGTTTTGAAACTGGCTATTCGTTTTTTGCGAAAAAATAGACAAAGCTATTTGCGAGAATAAGATTTAATTTACATTGAAAGAAGTTTTACCGAGCAATTGTCCTTCGCAATACAATTCTACCAAGTGAGTTCCTTTCTGAAACTGATTTCCTTTTCGGAAAATTACTTCGGTATTGCGGTTGCCGTCATTATTGAAATTAAAGGTATGAAGTGTGGTATAGTTCATTTCTTTTCCATTGGCATCGGCAAATCTTCCGCCATCTGCACCTACCATTACTGCCCCCGAAGGCTCAATAATACGGACATAAATATTTCTATTGCCTGCCTTGGCGGCACTATTTTCCATAATTTTTACATTGATTTTTAGTTTGACGAGTCTTTTCGACTTGAAATTGCCATCATCATCAGATTTTCCTTTTTCGTCCAAACCTTCCAGTCTGATATTTTCAGCACGCAATACTGCGGCTTTGGCGAGTGTGGCTTCCAAGTCTTGTTTTTGCTTCTGAATATTACTCATAGAGTCCGCTAACCGCTTCTTTTCTGCTTCGGTTTTGGTTACTTTCTGAGAAAGTTCTTTCTTTTCCCCCTGCAAAGTTTTGATTTCGCCTTCTTTTTGAGCCAAGAGGTTCTCATAATCTCTAATTTTGGCGTCATACTGTTCAACGAGTTTATCTACATCAATATTGCTGGACGAACTGCGGGCATTGGCAATATCTTTTTTGAGTTGCTCTTGAAGTTCCAGCAGGGCTTGATAGTCGCGATTCATTTTTTTAGCTTCAGCAATGCGAATATCCAATTCTCTGCTTACAGAGTCCAATTTTGAGCTTTTATCTTCCAACTCTGCTTTTTGCTTTTCAATAAAAATATCTTTTTCAATGCTTTCTTGCTTGCTTTGCATCATCAGATATACCAAGATGATATTGACAATAGCCAGCACTACCAAAGCAACAATAAAAAATGTGGTTCGCTTATCGCTTCTTGAAATTTCAACGGTCATAAGGGTAAGTTTTTGGCATAGTATCAAGAACGCAAAAATGTTGTTTTGACAAAAATAATTTTTTTGTCAGATTTTTGCAAAAAAAACAAAAAAAATTGAAAGAAACTTTGGCAATTCAAGCGTTCAAAGGTTTAAGCCTTCAAAGGTTTAAATCTCAAATCTCAAACCTATTTTCATATTCAAATAACATTCAGCTGAAATTTGAAGTAGCTTTTGAGCAAAAGCGTAAATTTATGCAAATCGGGTACGCGTATGCGTTTTTGCATAATAGTTTCAGCGGGTTGGGCTTTGATTTTCTTGAAAAGCGTAGTATAATATACATAAGCCAAATAAACACCCATTTTTGCTCCTTTGGGCAATTGTACAATGCCTTTGTAGGCTTCGTCAAAATCTTTTTGGATATCGGCTTCTATGAGTTTTTTGGCTTTTTCATCAAATTTTTCAAAATTGACTTCAGGGAAATAAGTTCTACCTCTTTCGAAATAATCGCTACGCAAATCGCGTAAAAAGTTGATTTTCTGAAAGGCTGAACCCAAACTGCGGGCTGGTTCTTTGAGTTTTTCATACATTTCGTTATTTCCCTCACAGAAAACACGCAGACACATTAGCCCCACTACTTCGGCAGAGCCATAGATGTATTCTTTGTATTTATCGTCGTTGTATTCTTTGAAATACAAGTCCATTTCCATACTATGCAAAAATGCCTCAATGAGTTCTCGTTCTATTTTGTACTGATTTACAACAAGTTGGAAAGAATGTAAAACAGGATTGAGGCTAATTTTTTCTGCAATGGCATCAAAAGTATCTTTCCGAAAACGCTCCAAAAGTTCTTTTTTATTGTGCTGATGAAAAGTATCAACAATTTCATCGGCATAGCGTACAAAGCCATAAATGGCATAAATAGGCAAATGGAAACGTTTGGCGAGGGTTCTGATGCCCAAAGTAAAAGAAGTGCTATAATGTTGGGTAATAAGTTTGCTACATTTGAGCGTAGTAGTATTGTATAGTTCAAGCATAAAGGTATGCTTTTAGGTTAAAAAATTAACTTTGTGGTATAACTTTCAATCATAGTTTTTTGTTTCGGTGCTAAGCAAAGATTTTTCGTAATTGATTAAGTCCAAAAGCAAATCGGTTAGATTGGCAGTTTGTGGCTCGCCGAAATTAGCAAATTTACAATACAAAACAGCCTCATCGCGTTGCTGGAAAGCAATATCGCCATAGAGTTCGTTGGAGTAGTTGTCGTAAAAGAGTATATTGAAAATAGCATTACCTTCGGGACTTACATAGTTGCAACGAATCTGCCAACGCATACGCTTGCGTATGTTGCAAAGTTTGGTGAGCAAATTCAATATGGTGATGGATAAGTCCATTTTTTCATTTACTTACAATTTTTTTTCAGCCAATTTTGCATTTCTTCATCATTTTCGCCCATTTGCAAGGCTTTTTTATAGTCGGCACAAGCAAGTTTATTATTCTTAAGCATTTTGTAACAATCGCCTCGGTTTTTGAGCTTACGAGCTGTCATAAATTCCTCACCCATAGCAAATAGTGTGTTGTAGTCGGCGATTGCTCCTTTGCAGTCGTTTAAGTTTTTTTTGCTGTAAGCCATTTCGGCAAGAATTTCGGCATCTTTCTTGATTTTATAGCCTCTTTGGGCATATTCTAAGGCTTTGCTGTAATTCTGGGTTTCGTTTTCCAGCCAAGCAAGTTCATAAAGCAGTTCAAAATTTTCAGGTTCAAGGGCAAGGGCTTTGGCAAAATATTCTTTGGCTTCCAACCACTTTTCATCTTCCATTTCAAGTTCAGCTTTCCAAGTGAAAACTTTGACTTTGTCTTTGTCGGCAAGTAAGGCTTCTTTGCTTGAAGCTAAATCTAAAATTTTAATGTATTTTTCATAAATATAGGGACTTTCTCGCAGTTTAGTACCTTCGGCTACGTAGGCTTTTTTTTCTTGTTGCATTATATCCAGTATTTTAGGAATAACTTTTGCCAGTTCATATTCGACTATAATACACATTTCACCAAAGTTCAAAGCCTCATAATAATTGGAATTGTTTGCATAAAACTCAAAAAGTTCAAAAACTAATTGTGGATTTATTTCTTGATTATACCGAACTGCATAAGCCTTGGAAAAGGTATTGTGAGCTTTGAGAGTATCGCCTAAGGCTTTGTGGGCAAGTCCTTCGTAGTAGAGCATTTCAGCATCTTCTACATCAATAAGTTTAAATTTTTCTGCCACTTCCAGAATTTTGTTATATTCTTTTTTTTCCCAATAGCTTTTTGCCATTTCTTTGTATTGCTCTATGGAATATTTGGAGTGTTTTTTAAGAATATTTTGCAAAGGAATGATTTTAGGAGAAGTGAAATCGGTGAGATACCAACGCTTTTTATGCTTGTAGGCTTCTAAAAAAATAGTGTCGGTAGTACTTTGCAAGGATATTTGCAAAGGAATTTGGTAATAATTGGGAGCAATGAGATACAACTCTTCGGATTTGCCAATTTTTTGGATAGTAATTTTTTCGTTTTCTATTTCCAAAACAGAAAAATACTGAAAAATATTTTGAAACTTCTTAGAGAGGCTATTTTTGTCGTTTGCTAAAATACGCTGAATTTCCTCTTTGCTTTTTTCTTTGAAAGTTTCTACAAAAAGCGGGTAGAGTTCGGCGGGAGCGGAAATGGCTTCTAAATTTTTCAAGTTTTGGGTTTGGAGTATTTGTATGAAATTTTGGGCAAGCTCTTTTTCACTTTTTACGCCATTTTGGGCAAAAAGAAGAATGGACGAAAAAAGCAAGAATACAAGAGAAAGGAGATTTTTCATAAGAAATGTTTTCAACAAACTTACAAATCTTGCTGAAAACATACAAGTTTTGGAAACGATTTTTATACCTGAATACCCATTACGAGAATATCATCAGTTTGGGCGTATTTCCCTTTCCACTCCTCGAAGGCACTGAAAAACTGCTTTTTTTGCTCTGCAAAAGAAAGGGAGTGGATATTGGTAAGCAAATTTTTCAATCTTTTGTTGCTAAATTTTCTGTACTTTTCACCGCCAAGTTGGTCTTGAAAGCCATCAGTGATAAGGTAAAAAGTGCTTTCAGGATTTTGTAAGGCAATGGTTTGGTTATGGAAATCTACTTGTATATCCCATTCGGTATTTCTGCCACCCAAATAATATTTATCAGACTGATACTCAATAAGGTTCTGATTTTCAAAAAGATACAAATTTATCATTGAACCTGCATAGGTAATAGTGCGTTTTTGGGTATTGATACGGCAAATGGCGATTTCCATTCCGTCCATATTTTGTGTAACTTCTTTATTCAAAACCTCATTCAGGGAGCGATTGAGTTCCCAAAGAATTTGGGCAGGATTGTAAATGGCTCTTTCAATGATGATAGTATCCAGCAAGTCGTTACCAATCATACTCATAAAGCCGCCGGGCACGCCGTGTCCGGTGCAGTCGGCAACAGCAACGATTTTCTCGCCGTTCAGTTCACTATTGCTATCTTCAATTTCGTAAAACCAATAAAAATCTCCACTCACAATATCTTTGGGCTGATACCACACAAAAGTATTTTTGAAGGCTTTCAGGAAAGCCTGTTCGGGGGGTAAAATCGCTTCCTGAATACGTTTGGCGTACAAAATACTTGCCGTAATGTTGCGATTTTGCAGTTCAATTTCTTGTTTTTGTTCAAAAAGTAGCTTGTTTTTAGCAGTTTTTTCCAAGTTGTTTCGCCAAAGAGCTACCGCCAGCAAGGCGAGCAAAACGGCCACAATAGATGAAGCCACAATAATAATATCTCGCAGGCGAATTTGGGTTGCTTGTATTTTCTTTTCTCTTTCGGCTTCGGCTTGGCGTTTTTCATCATCAAAAATAGATTGTAAAACACCAATTCTATCGTTAGATTTTTGATTGTAGAGCGAATCTTTGTAGGCATTTGCCAATTTTTCGTAATGAAAGGCTTTGGGAAAATCTTGTTTTTGCTCGTATAAATCTGCCAAATATTCATAAGCTCTTTTGATAGCTACTTTGATATTATTTTTTTTAGCAATTTCAATAGAACGCAGGTAAATCTCTTCGGCTTGGGCAAGGTTACCTTTTTTGTGTTCAATTCTGCCCATTCCATTCAAAAGGCGAGGTATGGTGTACAAATCGTTGGTTTTGAGTCGTAGCTGATAGGCTTTTTGGTAATATGTAGAGGATTTTTCCAAGCTATCCAGATGTAGATAACATTCGGCAATAAAACTCAAAAGGTCGGCAATGGTTTTTTCGTTACGATTTTTTTCGGCACGGGGCAAAGTACGCAAAGAAATTTCTAATGCCTTGGGATAATTTTTCTGATGAACGTAAAGATTAGCAATATTTTTCAGCGTAGTAACGATGCCATCTTCATCTTTGATTTCTTCTTTGATAGCCAGCGAAAGATTGAAATACGCCCGAGCCTTGTCATAAAACTCTTGTTCTACATACACATTGGCAAGGTCGTTGTAGCGGAAGGCAATAAAACGCTTGTTGTTGAGTTTTTCGTACAAACGCAAAGATTTCAAATGGGCTTCTACGGCAAGGTCGTGTCTGCCTTCTCGGTAATGCAAAAGCCCCAAGTAGCCCAAACTTTCAGCCAATCCGTTTTCGTAGTTATTTTTTTCAGCCAGTTCTCTTGCCTGATTAGCCAAAGCAAAAGCCTTTTTTACATCACTATTCCGATACAAAAAAGCCAAACGATTGAGCGTATTGATGCGTGTAGTGTCCGAAAGTTCTGTTTTTAGTAGTAATTCCAAGCTATCTTTTTCGCTCTTTTGAGCAAAAAGACTAAACGAGTAGAAAATGCAAAGAAATAAAGTAAAAAGGTTTTTCAAAGGTTTGAAATTTTGTTTTTGGGTAATTATTTACGTTCAAAAAGTTCAGTATTTGATGTTCAAGCCTGTAAGGGCTTTATCTCTCATTTTTTTCTGTCCGATATCTATTTTCTAAATTCCTGTTTTCTTACCGCACACTATATCTAAACAATTACGTTTTTTGTAAAAATATGAAAGTGAAGCCTTTGTAATGTAGGCTTCACCTATGCTGGGTTTATATCCACTTGATAACGCTTCTGAGCAAATTTAGTTTGCCTTTGTAGGGCGGATAACGCAAGGGAACATCAAGCCAGAAAGGCTTTTTTACCACCGACTTGTAGTGCGTGAAGGTATCAAAACTAAACTTGCCGTGATAGCCACCTTGCCCGCTACTGCCTACGCCGCCAAAAGGTAGGTTGGGGTTTGCTGTGTGCATTACGGTATCATTTACGCAAGCTCCTCCGAAAGCCAAATGCTCCAATACATATTCTTGCTTACTTTCTGTTTTGCCAAAATAGTAGCAAGCAAGCGGTTTTTCTTTGTATTGTAGATCTTCTACAACTTTTTCTAAATCTGCAAATTCTATCACAGGCAGAATAGGACCAAAAATTTCTTCCTGCATTACTTCGCTTTCCCAAGTTACATCATCTAAAATAGTAGGGGCAATGAAACGCTCTTGTTCATCAATCTGACCGCCTTTTACGATTTTGCCACTGCTCAAATATTTTTTCAAGCGTTCAAAATGCTTTTGATTGATAATGCGGGGATAGTCGGGGCTATTTTGAGGGTTCTCGCCATAAAACTCGGTAATGTATTTGCTCATTTTAAGTATAAGCATACTGCGAATTTTCTTGTGTGCCAGCACATAATCGGGGGCTACACAGGTTTGCCCTGCATTGACAAACTTGCCCCATACTATTCGGCGAGCAGTAACTTCCAAATCAGCGTCTTCATCAACAATACAAGGGCTTTTACCGCCAAGTTCCAAAGTTACGGGGGTGAGATATTCGGCGGCGGCTTTGGCTACAATTTTGCCTACGGCTGTACTGCCTGTGAAGAAAATTTTATCAAATCGTTCTTTCAGCAAGGTTTGTGTTTCATTTACGCCTCCCTCTATTACGCATACGTGGGCGGGTTCAAAAACTTCCGTAACAATTGTTTTTATCACTGCCGAAGTATTGGCAGAGAGTTCGGAAGGTTTAATGATAACGGTATTGCCCGCAGCGATTGCTCCTATGGCAGGCAGCAGTGTTAGCTGTAAAGGATAATTCCACGCTCCAATAATAAGCACTGTGCCGTAAGGTTCAGGATACAAATAGCTCGCCGATGGAAACAACAGCCAAGAACCTCTGACAGCTTGAGGCTTTGCCCATTGCTTCACATTTTCAAGCATTATCTTGATTTCATCAAGAATAAGAGCTATTTCAGTAGCAAAAGTTTCAAAGGTTGATTTGCGAAAATCCTTTTCCAAAGCCTGAAAAATCGCCTCCTCGTGCCTTAAAATCGCTTTGTGTAAATCTTTGAGCTTTTGCAAACGAAAAGATATATCCAAGGTTCTGTGGGTTCTGAAAAAAGCCTTTTGCCGAGCAACCATTTCAGCAATGTGGTTAGCTGTTTCTACCAAAGGTTCTTGCAAGGTTTCCATTTTTTTAATGGTTTAGCGTGCCGAAAAAAAAATTATTGTTGAAACACTAATTTGCAAAATAAAACGTTTTTCTGCAAACAACATCATATTTAGAACAATTTTTATGAAAAAAATATTGCTTGTAGTAGGACTTTTTTTGAGCGGAATGATGCTTTTTGGTCAAAATATTCAAGTTATCAAAAAGAAAGAGCTACTTGAACTTCTGAAACTTACGGAAAAGCAAGTAATAGTCTATAATTTTTGGGCTTCGTGGTGTGCCCCTTGCGTAAAAGAACTACCTATTTTCAAGCAAACTGCTGAAAAATTTTCAGGTAAAGTGAAAGTAGTGCTGATTAGCTTGGATTTTATAGAAGACTTGGAAAAAGCTAAAAAGATTTTACAAAAAAAGGAAATTGCTTTTGATACGTTTCTGCTGGATGAAACCAAATACAACACTTGGATTGATGATGTAGAGCCTCGCTGGCAGGGAGCTATACCAATGACTATCATTCAGAAAGGCAAAAAACGTATTTTTATCAACGAAGAACTTACTTGGGAGCAGTTAGAAAAGGAAATCAATACATTACTGGCTACCAAATAATGCACTTTTTGTAATTGTTTTAGGTATAGTTTGCATTAAGGAAACAGGATTTAGGACTTTAGATATTTAGACGGAGCAAAACTTTTACCTCAAATGCTTGAATATTTAATTTTTTTGAACGTAAATAATTATCATTTTTTCATCTTAAACCCTAAATTGCAGTGTTATGAATAAGTTTTTCACTTCGCTTTCTGTAATGCTTGTGGCGTTTTTGTTGTGGAGCAACAAACCCGCAGGCGAAGGTTACAAGCCCGGCGATAAAGCCCGCGATTTTAATCTCAAAAACATTGACGGCAAAATGCTTTCTTTGGCTACTTTTCCCGAAGCTACCAAAGGGGCGATAGTAGTTTTTACTTGCAACCATTGTCCTTTTTCTAAAATGTACGAGGACAGAATCATCGCCTTGGACGCCAAGTACAAGCCCAAAGGATACCCCGTGGTGGCAATCAACCCCAACGACCCCAGTCGCGTGCCTGATGATAGTTTTGAAAAAATGATTGAAAGAGCCAAAGAAAAAGGATTTACTTTCCCTTATTTGGTTGATGAAACCCAAGAAATTGCCAAAACCTATGGAGCTACAAACACTCCTCACGTATTTGTGCTTGAAAAGAAAGGCAAGGACTGGATTGTACGCTTTGTTGGGGCAATAGATGATAATGCCAAAGATGCTTCGCAGGTGAAAGAGCGTTATGTAGAAGAAGCAGTAGATAATCTGTTGGCAGGTAAAAAAGTGAGCAAAGCCCAAGTAAAAGCTATTGGTTGTACTATCAAGTGGAAGCAATCGTAAAAATGTTGGTAATAACGTGAGTTGAAAAAATAAAAGTCTGATTTTCAGTTTCTTATTTCAAGAAATTATATCACCCACTATTCCCTTCCTTGAAAAGGAGGGGAGATAATTATACCTAAATTTTTGATTTTCAGGTGTATAGCTCTCCTCTCCTTTGGAGAGGGGCTGGGGGTGAGGTTAAAAACAAAATATTGAAAAAAATCAAATTAACTCACATTAAAAGATACTCTAAATTTCATTTTTTACAGAAAAAATTTCAAGATTACCGATTTTCAACCTTCTCATCTTCAATTACTTACCAAAATTTAACAATTTTTTCACACCTTTTTTTGAAACTTTCTGAGTATTTTTACGTATATATAAATAGAGGCACTTGCCTCTGTAATTTTTTGTTTCATTTTTAATTTTTAGCTTTATGTTGTACAAAACCCAAACTCACAAAGAAAGCCGAGTCCCTCTTTTAGCGAGGCGTACTTGGGGTTGGAGGCTTTTAGCCTATGCTCTTTTATTTTCCCTTGCCTCTTGCAAGTCTTGCAAGAAAGAAAAAGTTGAACCTACACCTGATCTAGAATGTAAAGAGTGTGTAGAATATTCCTTTTATAGAAAAGTTAGAAATCTTAAAGGGATTGTAAAAAAAGTTGGAATTGCTGATTATTATTACAATGGCGGAATGTATTATGTAGAAATAAATAGTTCTGCAATTCCAGAGCTTAATCAGAATTACCCTACTGCTAGATTGTTCCCTTGCTGCACCAATCGGTACGATGATACAGACGTTGGTAAAGAAGTAACTTTAAACGTTGATGTTTTTTCTTGTTTAACAGATAAACACGGCAGACTTAATAATGTTTTCTATAATTTTTACGTTTTTAATTAAAATTTTAGTAATAATGAGACATACAAAACTTCTATTCTATTCTATTCTATTCTATTCTA
>NZ_JBRCWE010000010.1:0-18827 GCF_053497555.1 Raineya sp.
AACCTTTGAACCCTTGAACCTTTGAACCCTTAAACTTTTATGTCGCAGGCGAAAATTCTAATTACTGGCGGTGCTGGTTTTATTGGCTCTCACGTGGTACGTCTTTTTGTAAAGAAGTATCCCAACTACCACATCTACAACCTTGATGCACTCACGTATGCGGGCAACTTGATGAATTTGCAAGATATTGAAAATGAACCTAACTACACCTTTGTAAAAGGAGATATTTGCGACCTTGATTTTTTAGAAAAACTCTTTGCCCTACACGATTTCAAAGGGGTAATACATTTGGCGGCAGAATCTCACGTAGATAGGTCTATACTCAATCCTATTCAGTTTGTAATGACCAACGTTATTGGAACGGTCAATTTGCTAAATGTTGCCAAAAACGCTTGGAAAGAAAATTTAGACGAACATATTTTTTACCACGTTTCTACTGATGAAGTATATGGCTCATTGCATAACCCTGATGAATTTTTCACAGAAAATACGCCCTACGACCCCAAATCACCTTATTCAGCTTCCAAAGCCAGTTCCGACCACTTCGTAAGAGCCTACCACAATACCTATAAAATCCCTGTTCTTATTTCCAATTGCTCCAACAACTACGGACCCAATCAGTTCCCTGAAAAACTTATCCCTTTGTGCATCAACAACATTCGCCACTACAAACCCTTACCTATCTACGGAAAAGGTGAAAATGTACGCGACTGGCTCTATGTAATTGACCACGCCCAAGCCATAGATTTAGTTTTTCATAAAGGTAAAATTGGCGAAACCTACAACATTGGCGGCTTCAATGAATGGAAAAATATTGATGTAGTGCGTTTGCTTTGTAAAATTATGGACAAAAAGCTCGGTAGAGCTGAAGGGGAAAGTGAAAAACTTATTACATTCGTAACCGACCGTGCAGGACACGACCTTCGCTACGCCATTGATGCCTCTAAAATTATGAATGAGCTTGGCTGGAAACCTACTCTGCAATTTGAAGAAGGTCTGGAAAAGACCATAGACTGGTATCTGGCAAATGAGGCTTGGCTACATCAGGTAACTTCGGGAGAGTACCAGAAATACTATACCGAGCAGTATGCTCATAGATAGATTATGCGTGAAGAGCTACACTATTTTTTACAAAATACCGCTATCAACCTACAAGGTTTAGAAAGCCGCTTAAAACACCCTATCATACAGAAGGCTTATCCTAAACGTATGGCTTTTGTTTTACTGAAAAAATATGCAAAAGATTTTTTCAGCCAAGGAGCCGAACCTCGTATGATTAGCCTCGTAGGACTGCGAGGTACAGGAAAAACTACCCTACTCTGGCAAATAGCCGATTTCATTTATCAACATCATTGCCCCAAGATTTTCTTTTTCAACGTCAATATTCTCAAAAGTCTGGGTATCAGTTTGCTACAAGCCCTGCAAGAGTTTCAGAAAAGTATCCTGCAAAAAAGTTTTAATCAGTTTTTAGAACCTATTGTTTTTCTTTTTGATGAAATTCAAGAAGATGAAAAGTGGGCTTCAACACTCAAAATTCTTTATGATGAAGCCCGTTCTGCCTTTATTCTTTGTACAGGCTCATCTGCCCTACTGCTCAAAAATACTGCCGATTTAGCCCGAAGAATGAAAATAGAAAAAATTTATCCATTCCATTTTACCGAATTTGTAACAGCCAAAACATTCCTATTTTCTTCGGAAACTATCCTGCCTGAAAAAAACTTAACCCAAAAGCTCAAAGAGGCACTATTTTTCAGCAATGAAGCAGGAGAAGCCTATACAAAATTGCAAAATATTCAAACAGATGTTTCCAATTACTTTCAAAAAATTGACGAGAATAAATGGGATTTAGTTGCGTTGAAAGAAGGCTATATTCAATATCAGAATATTCCAAGTTTTTTGATGTATCAAGAGCCATCGGCTATCACCGATGCTATCCTTGAAATGCTCAAAAGAGTAATGTACGAGGATATTCCCCAATTAGTAGGAGATAAAACAAATCTGCTGAATTTACATAACGCAGAAAAATTACTACTACGCTTAGCAGGTTCTGACGAAATAAATCCCGATAGCCTTTCCAAAACAATTGGGGTTAAACAATTAGAAATCAGCAATTTGCTAACTTTTTTAGCCAATGCCGAAATATTACATATTTTACCCCCTTACACAAGTTTTGAAGGAAGGATACTCAAAAATCGTAAAGCATTTTTTATGTCGCCTTCGTTACGTAGGGCTTTACTCACTACCATTTACGGAGAAAATTTACCCGAGCATTTCCAAAGCAAACTTTTAGAAGACACAGTAGTGATGTATCTGAAAAGAATTTTGCCCGAACTTATCATTTCTTTTCATTCAGCCAGCAAGGAAGCAAACCCCGACATAATCATAGAAACGCAAGAGAAGCCTATTATTTTAGAAATTGGTACGCACAAAAAAAATATTCAACAACTCAAAAAAACAGAGATAAACAGCCGTTACAATCTCCTTGTTACAGAAAAATTCAAAGAGCCACAAATCAGGGAAAATACGATGGTAGTACCATTTAGTTGGTTTATGTTACTTTGAAAAAAATTGTAAATTTCCCCAAAGGTTTTCCAAAAAGAATTGTAAGTTTGCAAAAAAATCTTTATGGCAAATCCAGCGTTTGTAAAACTTTTTTCAGGTACAGCCTCACGCTATTTGGCTGAAAAAATTGCATTAGAATATGGTAAAGATTTGGGCGAAATAGCTATTCAAAGATTTAGTGATGGGGAGATTAGTCCGAGCTTTACTGAATCGGTGCGGGGTTGCAATGTGTTTCTGATACAATCAACCTTCCCCCCTGCCGATAACCTAATGGAACTGCTCTTAATGATAGATGCGGCAAGACGTGCCTCGGCTCAATACGTAACTGTCGTAATGCCTTATTTTGGCTATGCTCGCCAAGATAGAAAAGATAAACCTCGTGTAGCCATTGCCGCCAAATTGGTTGCCAATCTGCTCTCTGCCGCTGGTGCAGATAGGCTTATCACCTGCGATTTGCACGCTGGACAAATTCAAGGTTTTTTTGATTTTCCTGTGGATCATCTTGACGGACAAGTGGTTTTTGCTCCTTATCTGCAAAGCCTCAATTTGCCCAAACTTGTTTTCGCCGCCCCCGATGTAGGTGGCGTAGGCAGAGCCAGGGCTTTTGCTACTATTTTCGCCGCCGATATGGTAGTATGCGATAAGCATCGCAGACGTGCCAACGAAGTTGCTTCTATGCAAATTATTGGTGATGTAGAAGGTGCTGATGTGGTAATTATTGACGATATTATTGATACAGGCGGTACAATTACCAAAGCCGCACAAATCATCAAAGAAAAAGGTGCCCGAACAGTGCGGGCTGTCTGCACCCACCCTGTTCTTTCGGGAAAAGCCTACGAAAATATTGAAAATTCGGTATTAGAGGAAGTAATTGTTTCTGATACCATTCCGCTCAAACGTGAGTGTGCCAAAATTAGGGTGTTGAGTGTTGCTCCGCTTTTTGCCAAAGCTATCCGTAGCGTACACGAATACGAATCTATCAGTTCGCTGTTTATTGTTCCACAAAAAATATAAATGAAGCCTTATGAACTTTCCAAGTAACCTCAAATACTCCAAAGAACACGAATGGGTACGCCTTGAAGGTGAGTTTGCCTATATTGGCATCAGCGACCACGCCCAAAAAGAACTCGGTGATATTGTGTATGTAGATATTACCAGCGTAGGACAAACCTTGGACGCCAATGCCGTTTTTGGTACCGTAGAAGCCGTAAAAACCGTTTCTGACCTTTTTATGCCCATAGGCGGCGAAATTGTAGAGTTTAATGATACTCTTTCTTCAAGCCCCGAACTTGTCAATTCAGACCCTTATGGCAAAGGCTGGATGATAAAAATCAAACCCAAAGACCTCGGCGAAATGAATAATCTAATGGATGCCGAAGCCTATAAAGCAATGTTAGGGCTGTAAAAAAGAAAACGACCACAACTCAACAAGTGTGGTCGTTTGACTTTTTTGAGACTTTGCCATTAAAATTTCAATCCTACATTTAGCAGAAAATTAGTTCCTGCCTGCGGGTAATAGTAATTTTCCCAAAATCTTTGCCCACCCACAATATAGCTAAATGTATAGCCATTGGGTTCATACAACTCATTGAAAACATTATTTATCAAAAGTCCTATTTGTAAAGATTTCACCCCTTTGTTAGGTGTAAAAGTGTAGGCAAAACGCAAATCATTTACCCAAAAAGCCTCTAATTTGCGGTTTTCATTTTGCGTATTATCCAAATACTGCTTGCCTACGTATTTGGTAAGCAAACTTATCTCCCATTCATTAAAAGGCTTAAAAGTAATTTGTTGAGCCGCTATCAGGCGAGGCGAGAAAGCTAAATCTACATTCTGATACGTGTAAGCCTCTTGCGTGCCATTATCAAAATCATCAACAAATTCCGTAAATTCGGGAATTTTGTTTTGGCTCAAAGTCAAATTGGCTTGCCAAGTGATTTTAGACGTTAATTGTATATTGCTCTCTAATTCTAACCCTATTCTACGACTGCGAGGTACATTGGTACGAATGTATGCTCCTACGTCATTTACTTTACCTGTCAGGATAAGTTCGTTGGTATAATCCATTAAAAAGCCATTGATTTTGAAATTTGCTTTTTTCCAAGCAATCTGATAGCCCAGTTCTACATTGTTAAGTCTTTCGGCTTTGGGGCGACTCGTAGGCGTAGATTCCACAAAATCATTGCGGTTGGGTTCTCGGTGAGCTATCCCCCACAAGGCATAAATTCTGTGTTTTTGCCAAGCATAATCAAGCCCTGCCTTGGGATTGAAAAAATGAAATTCTGCGTCTTGTTGGGTACTTTGCAGATTTTGGTCAAAACCTAAAAAGTTGTAACCAATGTAACGATACTGCATATCGGCAAAAGCTGATAGTTTGCCATTTGGCAAATTCCATTCATTAGCAATTTTTAAGAATTGGTTAAAATCAACCTTGATAGCATCGTTGTCGTAATAGCGATAACGGATAGGAGCATTTTGAGCAAATTCAGCCCAAATAATTTCCCCAAAATGTTTGCCTTCGTATCTGTTCCAACCACCTCCCCAAATAAAATTCCAAGTTTTATGCGTATAATCCAAAGAATAAACACTTCCGTAGAAATGATTATCCAGCCAACGGCGGCGAATGATATTGCTTTCTTTGATAGTATCCGAACCAATAACTATATCGGGCAGAGCGTACCTTGAAAACCTATCTTTTTCTCTGAATTCTTCATAATACCCAAAACCTCTCACATAAAACAGTGAAACATTGAGTTTGAGTTTTTCAGAAATTTGGTGGTCAAGAATAGCTTGATAGTGATTTTGGTTGTAATTATCTACCTGGTTATCGTAGGTATAAAAATTGAAACGTCTGTTTTCCTTCAAAATATCTTCCCTAATGCCATACCAAGCCTGATAGGTACGCTCTCTGCCTTGCAAAGTGAGCAGTCGGAGAGTTGTTTTTTTACCATAATAACCTCCCGAAAGATATACACCCAAAAGGTCAGAAAAAGCCCTATCTATGAAGCCATCGGAAGTAATTTTAGAAAGGCGAGCATCTACCACAAAGCCATTTTTCATTTTTCCTGTGGTGGCTTGCAAGGTATGTTTCCAAGTATTGAAACTCCCCCAAGAGTGGTTGAGTTCGGCAGAAGGCTCATCGGCGGGTTTATCAAAGGTTTGAATATTCAGACTTGCCCCAAAAGCCCCTGCTCCATTGGTGGAAGTTCCTACACCTCTTTGCAGACTAACAGAAGTAGCCGAAGAGGCTAAATCAGGTAAATTTACCCAAAAAACGCCTTGTGATTCGGCATCATTGAGCGGAATTCCATTGATTGTGGTATTGATACGAGTGGCATCAGAACCTCTTACGCGTATGCCCGTATAGCCTACACCCGCCCCCGCATCGGAAGTAACCACCACCGAAGGGGTAAAGTTGAGTAAAAAAGGCATATCTTGCCCGTAATTGCGTTTTTGCAGTTCTGTTTTTTTGAGTGTTGAGCGTGTAAGCTCAGTAATGTACGGAATACCTGTAATGGTTACGGCTTCAATTTCTTTGTCTTGAAGCAAAGAGTCTGTGCTTGCTTGTGCGAAAGCCAAACAAGGCACAAGCAAGCCTGCTGAAAGGCTCAAAATGTGGCGTTTCATTGGTGATATGATTTGAAAGTGAAACAAAAGGAGCTTCAAGGGGGTAGCTCCACCTGCTTCTTACCTTAACTCCCTGCGGCAGCATTATCTGCATCAGGTTCAAAGGGTATGTTCTCAGCCCGTTGTATTAAGGCACCCCTGTTTCGGAAAAATTTGTGAGCAAAGTTATGTAAAGTTATGCTTAAAAAGCAAGAAAAATTTTTATTTTTGATAAATAATTCCGAGATTACAGAAAAATTTTACCCACTTTGTTCCAACGTACTCGTCATATTCCTTTGCCTTTGCTTATCAGAATGTTTTTTGAGAGCGACTTTTTGTTATTGTTTGGTTGGATATTCTTTACGATTGGCAGTATCATCTTTTGTGTTTTTGCTTCGCTCTCCGATTTTAGTAGCTTGGTATTATCCAAAGATAGCCCTCAAGCCCAAGCGGTTATCTTTAAGATAGAATATGCTAATGCCCAAGAAAATAGAGCACGTATTTATGCGTATCACTACAAGTTTCAAGTAGATGGCAAAGAGTATGAGGGTATTTCGTATGGGTTTTCCTCCGATTACCGAGAAGGCGATACCGCCACCGTCGTTTATAAAAGTAATAAACCAACTTACTCACGCATTGTAAATTTACGTCAGAAGCATTTTTCCCCCTTTTTTCTCATTTTTATTGCTATTTTTCCACTTATTGGCGGTTCGGTGTTGGCTATTGCTATACCCAAAGTTTTCACCAAAATTCGTATCTTAAAAGAAGGGGTATTAGGCGAGGCTTTGCTGGTTGGAATGGAACCAACCAATACCACTATCAATAAGCAAAGAGTTATGAAAATGTTTTTTGAGTTGATGAGTGCAGGAAAAACCTACAAAACACATCTAAACACACACCAAATTCATAAATTTTGGGATGATAAGCCTCAGAAAGTGTTATTTTTACCCCAAGAACCTGAAAAGGCACTGATAGTTAGTTCTTTACCCGGAAATCCAGAAATTTCTGAAAAAGGTGATATACTAACCCCATACAGCTTATTTCCTGCGGGCTTTTACTTGCTTATTCCTGCGGCTTGTTTGCTTGCGTACTGGTGGGCTTTTTCGTAGTGCTAATCGCTTTGCAAAAATTTGATAGTTTCGTCAATTACCTCTTCGGTATGTATAGGAAGCAGAGCATCAGTGTAGGGTTCTTTCCCCCCAAAAGTGTGGTCTGCATTTTCCAAGAGTATCATTTCTGCGTTTTTTGACCAAGACTGCAATTTTCGGGCATTTTCTACCGAAACAGAAGTATCTGCCTTTCCGTGAATAATGAGAATAGGCACTTGAATTTTGGGCACTTGTTTTTCCAAATCGTAATGCACCCAGTTTTTTAGCAAATCTTCATAAACTTCTCTGTAAATAGGCATTTCTTGCTTGGTACGAGCGTTTTCAACGTAAATTACTCCATTTTTTTCAATTTCGGCAATGCGTTCGGGGGTAAATAAAAATTTAGTGTTGGCAATAGAAGCCCAAGTAACAACCTTTCGGATACGGCTATCTTCGGCGGCTTTGAGCAGTGCTAGTGCCCCTCCTCTGCTGTGTCCTATTACAAACAACTTATCCAGCAGTGTAATTCTTTTGAACAAATAATCCTCAGAAAAGAAATAATCCAAAACAGCCGTAATATCGTCTAAATCTTTGGTATAGGTTTCTCTGCCAAAAGCCTCTAAATCTACAAATTCTTTTTTATGTGTGGGGGTAGTTCCGTTGTGCGAAAGATTGATTTTAGCAAAAATAAAACCTCTTTGAGCAAAATGTTCGGCAATCATATTGAAATGCCCCCAATCTTTGAAGCCCTTGAATCCGTGAATAAAAAGAATAAGCGGTTTGGGAATATCATCAAAAATAAGCCGAATATCCAAACCAATAGGACGATTGTGTTTGTTGGAAGTAATTTGAATTTCTTGCTTAAATAGCGGTTCTTGTAAGTTCTCTGAATACATTTTCAATATTTTTTTCCTCTTGTTTGATTTCCAAGATAGTCCAATTCTGCATTTTGGCAAGTTGGAACAAATCAGCTCGCAAGTCTATATCGGTGGGGGTTCGGATTTCCCACAAGTTGCCCGCAATATGCTGAATTTGCAAGATTTTTTCAAAGTTTTTCGCAATAATATTTTCGTCAATCTTTTCTGCAAATTCTACTTTCAAAATTCGCTCCGTTTGAGATAGCTTTGTAATTTCGCTCACGGGAGCATCGGCTACAATTTTTCCTAAATGAATAATTACGACTTTATCGCAAATAGCCTGCACTTCTTGCATAATATGCGTAGAAAGCAAAATGGTTTTTTCTTGGGCTATTTGCTTAATAAGATTCCGAATTTCAATGATTTGGTTAGGGTCTAAACCTGTGGTGGGTTCATCAAGAATCATCACCGAAGGATTGTGTATCAAAGCCTGTGCCAAACCCACTCTTTGCCGATACCCTTTGGAAAGCATACCCACTTTTTTATGAGCCTCACGCTCCAAACCGCACATTTCAATTACCTCTTTGATACGATTTTCTAAATGAGCCACTTTGTAAATTTTCCCCATAAAGCTCAAATATTCACGCACATACATATCCAAATACAATGGGTTATGTTCGGGCAAATATCCCAAAGATTTTTGTGCTTCTTGGGTTTGGGTAGCAATATCAAAACCTGCCACTTCTACTGTGCCCGAAGTAGCTTTCAGATACCCTGTGGCAATTTTCATTGTTGTAGATTTGCCCGCACCATTCGGACCCAAAAAACCCGTAATTTTACCACTTTCAGCTACAAAACTGATGTTATCAACTGCCCTTTGTTTTCCGTATATTTTTGTAAGATTTTTGACAGCAATCATTGTTTAGAATTTAGAAATTAGATTTTCAGCTATTAGAAAAATTTGAAATTTGCTCAAAGTTGTGTTATGAAACTTATCCAAAATTTATGAAATCAATTTTACAAGGTTCAAGGTTTGAAATTTGACCTTTTTTTGAACTTCAAACTTACCAACTTTTGAAACCAAGTTTCACACCTTCATTTTTTCCTCCCACTCTTTTGCAAAAGATTTATCAGCAATTTTAGGCATTGTGCGGCGTTTGCCCCAAGTTTTGCCAAAAAGTTTTGTGAGCCATTTGTTTTTTGTTTTTCCTGAAAAAAAATCCATTATTTTTCGGCTCAACATTGCTTTTTTCCAAAACTTAAACCCTAAACGCTCTGCAAAGGTAGTTTGTTTTTCCTCTACGCTCTGCCTACGATTGAGCAAAAGCAAGTTGTGAATAGGAATTTTTACAGGGCATACCGAGCTACACGCCCCACAAAGTGAACTGGCAAAGCTCAAATGCTTATATTCTTTCAATCCTGCAAGATGAGGCGTAATCACCGAACCAATAGGACCACTATAAGTAGTATTGTAGGTATGCCCTCCAATGTTTTTATACACAGGGCAAGCATTCAGGCAAGCACCACAACGGATACAATTCAAAGCCTCGCGTTTCTCGGTATCAGCAAGCAAGCGGGTTCTACCATTATCCAAGAGTATTACATACATTTCATCGGGTCCGTCTAATTCTTCAGCCTGTCGGGGACCGAAAAAGATTGAATTATAGACCGTAATCTTTTGCCCTGTGCCACTTGTAGCTAATAAATGCCAAAACAAATCCAAGTGTTCCAGTTTGGGAATAACCTTTTCAATGCCTACAATAGCTATATGCACTTTGGGGAAAGTGGTTGCCATACGGGCATTGCCTTCGTTTTCGGTAATTGCCACAGCCCCTACGTCAGCTATCAGAAAATTCCCGCCCGTGATGCCAATTTCTGCCTCTAAATATTTTTCTCGCAAGATACGGCGAGCCGTAAGTGTGAGTTCTTGGGCATCATCAGTGGGTTTGATACGCAATTTTTCAACAAAAATATCAGCAATATCTTTTTTGGAAAGGTGCATAGCAGGTGTTACGATATGATAAGGCTTTTGCCCTGCCAGTTGCACAATAAACTCTCCTAAATCAGTTTCAATGGGTTCAATGACCTTTTTTTCCAGAAATTCGTTCAAATGAATTTCCTCCGTAGTCATTGATTTAGATTTTACTACGGATTTGGCTTGATATTTTTTGCAAATTTTTTCAATACTTGCCAGTGCCGATTCGGCATTTTCCGCCCAAATCACCTTGCCGCCACGCTTGGTAAAATGCTCTTCAAAATCCAGAAGCAATTCTGCCAAATGATTGATAGTTTCCGTTTTCAGATACGATGCACGTTCACGAGCTAAATCGTGGTTATGGTATTGCTGCAAGCCTTGCCGAACAGCATTATCGTATTTGCTGATGTTATGATTGATGGTTTGCCTATGCTTTAAGTCAAAGGCTTTTTGTTCAGCATCTTGTAAAAACTTTTCTGCCGTAGGGTTCATTGTTTTGTACGCTTTCGCAAAAATCTCACAAAGAAAGTAAAAATTTGCTTTGTTTGTTTAGAAATTAGGATAAGATTTTTTCAAAAAATGTTGCAACATTAAAAGTTATCACATATATTTGCGAGAAAATTTTAGTTTTTTCATTAAAACCTCTTACAGCAATGAAAAGTTTAGAAATTCTTGGAATTTTCTTATCAGGGGCAATTCTTTTCGCTTCTTGCGAATCTGCTCCCAAAAGTGATGAAGCCAAAACAGGCGAAGCCCAAAAAGTAGATAGCACCAAATCTGCTGATGCCCAAACCCTGAAAGTAGATTTGGCTAATAGTATAGTTACTTGGGTAGGTACAAAACCCACCGATAAGCACAATGGTACTTTTAACCTTTCAGAAGGTTCTATTTCCGTAAAAGAAGGCAAGATTGTAGGTGGTAAATTTGTCATTGACATCAATACCCTGAAAGTATTAGATTTGCCCGCAGATAGCAAAGAAAATGCTAAACTTACAGGTCATCTTAAAAGTGGTGATTTCTTAGATGCAGAAAAGTTCCCTACTGCAACTTTTGAAGTAGTTTCCGTAGAGCCTTACAAAGCCGATACTACCCAAAAAGTGAGTGAAAAAGACAAAGAATACACTTTGGAAAACCCCACGCATAGCATTACAGGCAACCTGACAATGAAAGGTGTAACCAAATCTATTACTTTCCCAGCGGCAGTGAAATTGGAAGCTAATAAATTGGAAGCCGAAGCCAAATTCAATATCAATCGCAAAGATTGGGGTATGGAATGGGGTATTACCGATAAACTCATCAGCAATACCGTGCATATGGGCTTTAAGATTTCGGCGGGTGTAGCACAATAACGATATTCACAGCAAAATAAAACACAAGCGACAACATCACTATCCGTATGTTGTCGCTTTATTCAAGATTTTCAGAATTTTTTTCAAATTTTAAGCTAACATTTCTTGCAAACCACGCTCCAAATAATTAGTTTAGCGTTTGGTTATGTTAAAAAATTGTTACGCTTATGGAATACATCTGGAAATCCGACCTGCTACATTCAAATCTCACTTTTGCAGTACCTCATATGATTATTGCAGAGGTAGTAGGCTTTATGAAAGAATTTGATATTACTATTCGCACTACACATTTAGATTTTTCAGATGCGAAGGTGGTTGCTGAAATCAAAGCCAATTCGGTTTATACCAATAACGAACAACGCGACCAGCACCTCATTTCACCTGATTTTTTAGATGCTGAAAAGTTTCCAAGTATAAAATTTATCAGTAGTGGCTTCAACAAAGTAGCCGACCGCAAATTTCAGGTTACAGGTAATTTAACTATCAAAGGAAGAACTTTGCCTGTTATTTTGGAAGTAGAATACACAGGGCAAGCCCGCGACCCTTGGGGAAACGTAAAAGCAGGCTTCAAAGCCAAAACACTTATTCGCCGTACTTCCTTCGGACTAACCTGGAACCAACTTTTAGATAATGGAGCGTGGCTCGTGGGCAATGAAATTAAATTAAATTTTTCAGGAGAATTTGTCAGAAGTAACTAAAAACGAATGAAAACCATTGAAGAAGCTATCCAAAGTCGCTTTCGCAACGAACAGCACAAGGCTTTGGTAAATATCCTTTACACTGCTAAATTCATAGAAAACAAAGTACAAGAGCATATCAAGCCATACCAAATCACTATGCAACAATATAATATTTTGCGTATTGTCAGAGGAGCAGGCGGAAAGCCTGTTTCTTTGAAATACATCAAAGAGCGTATGCTTGATAAAATGCCCGATGCTTCCCGAATTGTAGATAAACTCTATAAGAAAGGCTTGCTCAAACGCAAAGAATGCCCCAACGACCGCCGCAGTGTAGATATTACCATTACCCCCAAAGGAGTAGAACTACTTGCTACAATGGATAAGCACGCCTCTGAAATGGATAACATTTGCAATGCTTTGAACGAGGCAGAATTGCAAACCTTAAATCATTTACTCAATCTCTTGCGTAATGAGTGAATTTTTGCAATAGCTCTATAAAACTTCAAACATCAAACCCTTGAAGCCTTTGTACTTGGAAGCTACTCTCGTTTGTCTGTGTTTCGCTTAAAGCCCTTAAAGTCAAAATCAAATTTTTCGGGAGTACCTTCTATGAGAATATTTGCCAAACGCTTGCTTTGGCGTGTTTCTGATGAAATGATTTCCTCTTCTTCACCTTGCTCTTGTTTTTGAGCAAAATCTCGGTTTTTACGCTCTCTACGCTTTTTGAACAAATAGTTCCACAAAGCCTCTTTTATGACAAAAGAGGGTATTTCAAGCAAATAACTCATTTTTAAGTCGTTATCAAAATTTTGCTTACCCGAAATTTTCATATAGCCCAAAGTAGAGCTAATTTCCATACGGGGAATAGTAATTTCACCATTTTTTATATCAAAAACATTTTGCATTTCGCCAAAGCGTACATTTTCTAAATCCTTTCCTGCCATAAATTTATCCATCATCTTGAAAGGAGCGAAGTTGGTCAGTCTGCCCTCTCGGATAGTTGCCTCAATATGGGCTTCCGTATCTCGCAAATTGGGTACTAAGTCGGGGTGCATTAGCACTTTGGAAGTAATTGTGCCTGTAACTTTGCCGTGAATATTCTCATTGACTAAGTAATCTTGACCGAAATTATCCATTTTGTAGAAAATCTTATCCAAATCCATATTTTCTACCTTGATAGTGCTGGCAAAATAGATTTTCTTTGGGTTTGAAGCGTTGAAATAGCCTTTTATATCTAAAAATCCACCTGCCGTGTAGGTTTGAAGTTTATCTACATATACAAAATGGTCAGATTGAATACGCACAGCGGCTTTGAGTTTTTGTAAATGATACCTTCCATAACGCAAATCGCCAATATCGGCTTGCAATTCTAAATTTGGAAATGGTAAATCAAAAATATTGAAAGCCTTGCTATGCTCTTCGGTAGTTTTGATAGTATCGTGTTCTTGCTCCAAATTCGTATTTTTCATTAGCTCATTTACATTGATTTGATTGGCTACAATTTGCACCAGCTTTTTCCCCTTAAAGTTGCCAGCCATTATTTTAGAAAGACTTTCAATTTCTGCATTGATATTGAAATCTGTTTTTCCAAGCAATCCTTTGAAGTTTTTAAGCGAAAGTCCGCCATTTTGCATCAGCAACTCAGCAGTGATATTGCGAATGCCGTAATTATGCACCTTAAAAATACCATCAAACTTTCTCAAATTCAAGCGTGTGTTTGTCAGGAAATCTCCTTTGAGGGCATTTTTGGCAGGCATATTCAGTGTAAAATCCCAACGCAATTTATCTATGGTTTCGTGCTGATATTCGGCGGGTACATAGTTTTTGTCTTTATACACAAATACATCATCAAGATTCAAATGCTCCGATTGCAAAGCCATTGTGAGTTCAAACTCTTCTTCTACTTTACTGGAATCAAGCAGGGCATTGTAATTTTTCAGATAGCCCGATACTTTGAAATCGGTTTTATCTACTGCCCCTTCAAACTGCTTGAACTTGATTTTCTCTTCATCAATTACCAAATCTATGTGCCAATCGTGAAAGTGATGAGGATAGTTTTTGAATTTGGCAAAAAATTCATCTATCCAAAATTCACCTTTCGGAATACCCTTGGCGTGTAAAATTTCGTCTGTGGTAGTTTTGAAACGTAAATGATAGCGAAGGTCTTTGATTTCCTCATCTTGCTTTTCGGAAAGTGTTTTATCAAAGCTCATAATTTCTTTGAAACTAATAAACTCTGAGCTTCCTTTGAGTTCGGCAGAAATGGTTTCGCCTTTCTGTTTATGAAAAAGTTTGGCAAGATTGGTAATTTCACCTTGCAAGCGGAAATCGGATTTTCCAAGTTTGGCTAAAAATTCTTGAAGCAAGAGCTTGCCATCTACAATTTCCATTTTTCCATCAAAAAGCAAAGGATAAGGCAACTTGGGCGATTGAAAGCGGACATTCTGAAAGAGCAATCGGCTATCGGTGCCATCTTTGAGCTTGCCAAGAGCCGTAGGCGTATCGTTGTAGTCCATTAGTTCGTCCAAAGTCATATCAATCGTAAGCCAACCGCTCAAACCTTTCAGAGCCTCAATTTCAAAGAAATTTTGTAGAGTTGCCAAATTTAATTTGGAATGAAAATCCAAAGAAACAAAGGGATTTTCAAAATTTTTGATATGAAAACTGCCCTTGAAAACACTTTCTTCGGGGTTTCCGCTCAAACTTTTGATGTAAAGCTCGCAAGTTGATAAATCTCTCTTTGCTCCGTTGGTAAAATAGCCCGTGAAATTCAGATTACGGATACTATTTTTTTGTTTAGGGTTAATGAAATCTGCATTTTGGCAACCAAATTCTAAATCAATTTTAGGCACATTCCCAATAGCTTCCCCTACAATTTTGCCCTTGAAATAGACATCGCCTTTGTTTTGATAACTTTTAAGTTTTTCATATACACCTTGCGGGGCAAAAGAAGTAATCAGTTTGAAATCGGGCTTTCTACCCGAAACTTCCAAATTGAGAAAAGCATTTTTTGCCAAATCTACCGAACCTTGTACCTGAAACGCTCCCTCTTCTATTTCAAAATTGCTGGGGCGAATGGTCAGAAACTCTTTGGCAAAATGATAGTCTATATCTGTTTCCCAATGCACGTGCTTGTTTTCAAACCAAATAGAATCGTGAATTTTGAGTTGTACAAGCTCAAAATTGGTTTCAAGGTGGTTGTGTAATTCAGTTTCATCTAATTTGAAAGTAGAACTGACCTTACTAAAATGTAAATGAACGAACTGATTGGTTTGGTAATCTTTCTTGGTGATTGTAAAATCTTTGAGAACAATTTGTTTTAGCTTGAAAGCAAGTTTATTTTTTTGGTTTTTTTCGGCTTCTTCGGCTTTTTGCTTCAAACTTTTGGCAAGTAGTAGGTTGATAGAGCCATCTTCATATTTTTCAAGGTGCAACTCACCTCCCTGTATTTTGATTTTCTTGATTTTATATTTGCCTGCTACAATATCGGTGTAGTCAAAGCCGAGATAAACATCATCAAATCGGTAAATAGGGCGAAGCGTATCCTTTTCGGAGGCGTAAAAAGCCAAGCCCTTCAAATCCACAGAAATATAAGGGAAGTTGGAAATAGGGTCAATTTTTACATTTTGCAATTTGGTATAACCTTTTTGCATATCGTTCAGTTCAGCAAGAACGTATCTAGCAATCACGTTTTGGTTATTATACAGATACCAAGTCAAGCCTGCTATTGCCAAAATCAGTAATAGCACTATCACGGCAGCGGAGATAAGAATTTTTTTTAGCATAGGTGTAAAAAGATTATCCCAAAACGATAACTACTTTCCTGCTAAAAATGTTTTGGTGTGTTACAAAAAAGCTGTCTTTTTCCGACAGCTTTTTCGTCTTTTTTCGCAAAAGCAATAAATAGCCTTGAAAATTGACTTGTAAAATAAAATTGGAGGTATTTTCGGGATACAAGCGGCATCATCGCTTGTTTGTCTGTATGAACGAACCTATTACTTGACAGGAACTTTTTTAAGGGCTATGTAGCTGATTGGTTATGATTACATTTTCACTTTTTGGGCAGGGTTACCAAATACTGTTTCTCCTGCTTCTACATTTTGCACAACCACCGAACCTGCTCCTATACGTGCATTTTTTCCTACTTTCACTCCTGAAACAATTGTAGCTCCTGCTCCTACAAAAGCACCTTCTTCTATGGTTACATTATCGCCTATGATACTACCTGTTCCAATCTGAACAAAATCAGCAATTTTGGCATTGTAGTCAAGGATTGCCCCTGCACGAATAATATTGTGGCTTCCTATTTGTACCCCTGCATTTAGTACGGCTTTGGCATCAATAAGGTTGCCGTGTCCCATAGCCAAGTTGCTGGAAAGAAAAGCCTCTGCGTGAATGGCATTGGTCGGCATTACTTTTCGCCGCTCAATAAGCATTTCTACCAGTTTTTTGCGAAGTTTGTTGTCATCAGTGGCTACGAAGGCTTCGCATTTTTTACCTATCAGTTTCAAGAAACCATCATCATCAGTGCTTCCGAGTACGCTCACAAAGTTAATTTCGGTGCCGTGCAGTTTTTCGTCATCATCAAGAAAGCAATACACATCTATTTTATGGCTCTGAAAAATTTCCAAAGCAACTATTCCTAAATTTTTTGCTCCTAAAATAATTACGGGATTATCCATAGCTTCCAAATGATAATTTGAGTGCAAAAGTAGGAAATTTCAATATTTGCCAAAAAAATATTTTCAAAACTCATCAAAAAGCCTTTTATTTGCATTTGAATTCACCAAAAAAATGATTTTATGCCTGGAACCGAACTATTTGGAGCAGAAGAACGCAAAGAAATCAATGATGTATTGGAAACAGGGATTTTGTTTCGCTACAATCACGACAACTTACGCAACGGACACTGGAAAGCAAAAGAATTTGAAGCCGAAATCGCCAAATTCACAGGAGCCAAGTACGCTCATTGTGTTTCGAGTGGCTCTACTGCTGTGGCTACCGCTATGGCGGCTTGTGGCATTGGTGCAGGCGACGAAGTGATTGTTCCTCCTTTCACGTATGTAGCCACCGTTGAAGGGGCTTTATTGGGGGGAGCCTTGCCCGTATTCGCTGAAATAGATGAAACCCTTTGTCTTTCTCCCGAAGGTATTCGTAAAGCCATTACTCCCAAAACCAAGGCGGTCATAGTAGTACATATGTGCGGCAGTATGGCTAAAATTGAGGAAATTATGCAAATCTGCAAAAAGCATAATCTTTTGCTCATTGAGGATACCGCCCAAGCCCTTGGAGCAAGCTACAAAGGCAAAGCCGCAGGAACTTTCGGCGAAATGGGTTGTTTTTCTTTTGATTTCTTCAAAATTATCACTTGTGGCGAAGGCGGAGCCGTTATCACCAATGATGAAAACTTGTACCATTTGGCTGAGCAATTCTCCGACCACGGACACGACCATATCGGCGACAATCGTGGAATGGAAAAACACCCCATTGTAGGCTTCAATTATCGTATTGGTGAAATCAACGCCGCTATTGGTTTGGCTCAAATTCGGAAAATTAACTACATTCTGAGCCAGCAACGCAAACATAAAAAAGCTCTGCAAGAAACACTTGCCAAATTTGATGTAGTTAGCTTCCGACATATCCCCGACCCCGAAGGTGATGCCGCTACTTTTATGGATTTCTTTTTACCTGATGAAGCAACTACTCGCAAAGTTTTGCAAGCTCTTCGCGAAGAGGGTGTCGGCGAGCTAACAGGCATTCAATATTGGTGGGATAACCAATACCATTACATTCGCAATTGGGAACACGTCAGAGGTTTGAAAACACCAATGAAAACAGTTGCACACTTATTAGGCACGCCCCAAGATTACGAAAATCTGCAAATTCCTCAATCCAACAATCTTATCAGCCGACTGATTTCATTAGTGGTAAAAGTAGCTTGGACAGAAGAACAATTGCAAACACTTTGCACACGCATAGAAAAAGCTATGCAAAAAGTGCTTGCTCAAAGCAAAGTAGGATAGTTTTTTACCAAACCTTGGTATGTATGAAACAATTATTTGCATACTTGCTTTTAGGGCTAACACTGGTTGCCTGTGATAGAAAAAACACAGCCCAAAAGCAGGAACTCAAGGAAAACAAAACAGAGACTACGCAAAAGCAAAGCCTTATTAAGTCTGACTCGGCTTCTGTAAGCAATAGCGAAGAAGAACCCAAAAAAACCTCTGAAACTATTGAAGAAGAGCCTTAACGAACACCCAAAAGCCTTGTAACAACTACAAGGCTTTTCTTTTTCTGTATAAATCAAAACTTCACCCTTTCTACCAATACCTTATCCTTCACCACTACCACTGCCAGCAAATTCAGCATTTTTTTGCTGTGCAAAAGCGTATCCTTTTGGTAATAACTTAAAATTTGCTCTTTTGCCTCTTGCATTGTGCTTGCAAGCAGATTTTCTTGCTCTTTTTTCAAATACTTCAATTCAATGGCAAATTGATGATGCGTGTTGGGGTTATTGGGACGGATAAATAACTCTATATCCACATAACCTCCACCCGCTACTTCTCGCTCACTTTGTACCCAAAAAATATTTGTCTGGCTAAAATACGCTATCATTGCCATTTTGACGTGCTTTTCGTCAAAACGAATATAGTCTCGGTTGGAAAGATTTTGCAGTAGCTTTTCTATCAAAGCAAAAAACTTCTCATAAC
>NZ_JBRCWE010000011.1:0-5162 GCF_053497555.1 Raineya sp.
AAATTCGGGTTTTCGTAATTAAAATAAAGATTTTCCATTTTTTGCAAATTACTATTTATGTTCTCTCCTTCAAATTTAATGTACAAAGGTTGCACGGATTGTGCTTGAGCATAAAGACCCAAAACCATCATTAAGATTAAAATTAGAATTGATTTCATAATATTTCTATTTAGGTAAAGTTTCAATTAAAGTATTTCTTTTTCTTCTTACTTCTTTTTTTGTACTTTCAGATTTATTCGCCCAACTTTTCACCTCAAACCTTTCAGGCAATCTGTCACCATCACGCTGGTCTAAACCTTGCCAAGCGAGAGCAATATAGCTATCTAACTGCGTAGCGGCTCAAATATACAAAAAAACTCCACTTCTGGGGTGGAGTTTTGTTTGATGGAGATTATTACGCATCTTATTTCTTTTTCTTATCCCCTATTTGCCCGTTTTCAAAGGAATAGTCAAACCTTTGTCTTACAATAGGATTTTGAGCAACATACTGATGAGTAAATATTTGTATTACACCATTGGCATTTCCAAATATAGCAGCTGTCCTGCTATCATTCTCCCAAACATCTATACCAGCTATTTGGTTTAACTCGTACTGGTCTAAAATGTAGTAGCTATTAAGATTTGCGAATACAATTTTATCATCAATAGCGATTAATGGCTGATTGGTAACCAAACCATACTTAGTGTTCTCCACATGGTAAACATTATAGTAAGCTGCAGGGAACCAATCTCTTTTAATTTCATCTACCTTATGCCACAAAGTAGAATGTTGTTGTGCCTTTGTACCTATGAGGACAAAGTTTAACATCAAAATAAATATTATTCGTAACTATTTACCTACTTTCAAAAGTACACAAAAAGAATTAATTTAGGGGCATAAATTTTGAGTTTTTTTGAATATGGAGCTACCCGATGACATAGTAGGATTACGAAGTATGCTTCTGCAAGTATTAAAGGAGTTAGAATCTGCAAAAGCGGAGATAGCTCAATTAAAATTGGAGAATGCCGTTTTAAAAGCTGAGAACGCAGAGCTACGTAGTCGTTTGGGCATGAATAGTAGCAATAGTCATAAACCGCCGAGCAGTGACAGGTACAAAAACATAAAGAAGTTCTCGGCATTTGAGCGAGGGGAGGGCAAGCGTAGAGGCGGTCAAGAGGGACATAAAGGCAATACCTTACAAAAGGTAAGTATTCCTGATGAAGTCATAGTTCATCAAGCAGAGCAATGTAAGGTATGTGGTCGTAAGTTTTCATTAGAAGAAGCCTCTGAGTTAGTGTGTAGCCGACAGGTTTTTGATATACCTGAGCCTAAGTTTCAAGTAATAGAACATCAAGTCAGAGGGATTCGGTGTTGTGGCTTGTTTCAAGCAGGCGAATTTCCATTGGATATAACGGCTCCTGTACAATATGGTAAGCGGATAAAGACTTTGGTGAGTATGTTGAGTGTAGGGTATAGTATGCCCTACTGCAAGATTAGTCAGCTGACGGAAGATTTATTTGGTCAGGCTGTCAATGCACGGGTGCTAATAGAAGCTAATGAGGAGTTATATGAGAAGATGAAGGGGATAGAAGAGCAGATAAAAGAAGAGGTACTCAACAGTTCGGTGGCTCATTTTGATGAAACGGGAGTTCGTACTTCGGGCAAGACGTATTGGATACATACGGCAAGTACGGAAAGATGCACCTATTTGTTTGCTCACGAGCAACGAGGAGAAGAGGCACTAAGGAGCCATTCATCCTTGCTTTCACGCTTTGAGGGTTGTGCGGTACACGATTGTTGGAAGAGTTATTTTAGTTTTGGAAGGGTCAAGCACGTATTGTGTAATGCTCATATCTTGCGGGAGTTGAATGCCTTGATAGAAAATGGGAGTGTGTGGGCAAAGGCGATGCAAGATTTGCTTTTAGAGGCATACCGAAGGCATCGGGAGGGGAAATTGGCTGATATAAGTCTGCAAGCAAGCTATGAGGCGATTTGTCAGCAAGCCGAGCAAGAAGAACCTTTGCCTGAGACCAGGAGCAGGGGCAGACCTAAAAATAGTAAAGGCAGGAATTTACTCAACCGCTTGAAGGCACATCAAGCGAGCGTACTTGCTTTTGCCTTTGAGAAAGGCATTCCTTTCACGAACAATCTTGCCGAACAGGATATTCGTTGTGTAAAAATCAAACAAAAGATAGCAATGTGTTTTCGTACTTTTGAGGGCTTAAAGGTATATGTCAGAATTAAGGGTGTCATCAAAACCTTTATCAAAAAAGGGCTTAACGTCTTTCAAAATCTCCTAAAAATCAATCTTAACCAAAAAATAGATCTAGCTACGTAAATAGTTACAATATTTATTTAATAGCGGTCAAGTTTTTTTGAGATTTTTTTGAATTTTAGAAAAACGTAATGCTTCGTCTTGCCTCATCAGCGAGCTATATGCGAAGCATTACACCAAAAGATTGTTTTCTCGTTGAAATTAAAGGTTTTGTGGCTTTCTATCTTTTTGTTTTACGATTACTTTTCTTGCTCCAAAATACGAATGGTACTCTGCCGCATACATTGCCTCTGCCGAAACTACGCCCATCTGAAACTCCCCAACCGAAACAGCACGCACCAAATAGTAAAAATGCTTTTCGTTGCCGTTTGCCTCGCAAAATAAGTTGATTTTATCGTCGCGTATATCTACGTAATCGGCAGTGCTGGCGTCTTTTATCCAAGGTAGAGCCGTCTGTTCTACCAAACGAGGGTTTTCGATTTCTAAGCCCGCAGGAAGTAAATCAGTAATGGCAACATTGCTAACACTACTGGCGTCGGTGGTTTTGATGCTAAGTTTTACGACAATCAAATCGTTTTGTGTAAATTCGGCTTCTTTGAGTTCTTGTCCTGCTCGGTTGTAAAAACTACGACGAACTTTCAAGAAACTATCTTCTTCTTTGATTTTACCGCTTGCAGGCACGCCTTGCATCTCCCAAAAATAATACAACATACCCGCCCCCGAAGCGTTGATTTTGAGCGTTTTGCCTACAATATTTTCAACAAGCACCAAATCGTCTTTCTCGAATTTAGCCATTTGCTTGCCTTCGGCTGTGATAGTAGCCTTTATCTGACTTTGCTGACTTTGCTTGGCAATTTTTCCCAAAGCAAGTAAGGCAAAAGCTGTTTCTTGTGTATTGAGGTAGTTTCGGTTTCGGATTTGCTCGGAAAGATGTTTTGCCATTATGGGAATTTGCGGGTTTTGTTTGTCGGTTTCTAAAAGAGCATTGAGGGCAATAGCTTCGTCGCGTATGTACGAGTAAAAACTGCCTGCGTGAGCATTTTCGGAGCGTTCGCCTGCAAATTTTTTAGGCAAAAGAGCATTGTAACTTGTTTTGTCGCCCATCATCAGATACGTTGCCGCAAGCAAATATTTGCTGTCCAAGGCAAGCATATTTTGGTTTGCCTTGCAGTAGTTCATCGTGGCTACGTCGCCTCTTCGCATCAGGGCAAGCACGTAAAGTGTGTAAGGAATTTCTTTGGAAATAATGGTTTTTGAGAAACGATTGTTTTGCTCATCGTAAAAATAGTAACGCTCAGTGGCTCGTTCTTTGACTTTCTTTTCCAAATATTGAGCAATTCTTTCCAAAAACGGCTCACTTACGTTGTAGCCTGCTCGTTGGGCTTCGTACAAGAAATGAGCGGCGTAGGCAGTAGCCCACCAATTTTCTTGGTCAGTGCCTTGCCAGTAGCTCAAAGCACCATTGTACATTTGCATTGTGTAGAGTTTCAAGATTGCCTGCTGTACGTTGTAACGACTTTCGCTTGTATTGCTACCTTGGTAGCTTGCATTTTTGGCTTTCAGCTCTCGCGAAAGTTCGGCGATGTAGAGCTGAGGAAAAGCCGTTGAAATCGTTTGCTCTACGCAACCGTAAGGATATTGCAAAAGATAATCTAAATTTTGAGAAAATTCGGCAATGGGTGAGGTAGAAAACACAATTTTGGCTCTTGAAGTGGCTTCCACGAAAGGACTTTGTAAGCCGATATTTTGCTCTTTACCTGCTTGCAGAGTGCCGTAGCCTGTTTTTTTCTGTAAAGGCACTGCCGAACGCACCGCAATATCGGTTTTCTCTTCAAATTTTTTGCCATTTGTACCAAAACTTACCACAATTTGCGTATTGCCAACAAAATCGCTTGCTTTTAGCTTGAAAAATACTTGTTGTTCGGAATTAGGGGCGAGACTTAGGTTTGCTTGGCTTTCGCTACTGATACTCAAACCTTTTCCTACGGCAACTTGGGCTGTGCCTTGCATAGGTTTATCGGTTGTGTTGGCAAGCGTTACGGGCAAAAGAATTTCATCTTTGGGACTAAGAAAACGAGGAATAGCCGAGCTAATCACCACAGGGTCAGCGACTTTCATAGAGGTAGCCGCACCACCGAAACGACTGCCTTTGTGAGCCGTTGCGATAATCCGTAGGCTTCCTGCAAATTGAGGAATATCAATGCTATACGTAGCTTCACCTGCCGAGTTGGTTGTGAGTCTTCCACTCCAAAAAGTAACTAACTTCACACGTTTTGCCAAAGGGTTGGTAGCGGGGGCATCTTTTTTCTCGTAAGTACCGCCACCGCCTACGCTACTTTTTCCTGCCGAAAGTTCGGGGAAAAGACGTGGATACACATCGTAGGCATTTACTTCTAAGGCTCGTTTCTGAAAGAAATACTCATAAGGATTAGGGTTCTGAAAATCTTTGATTTGCAAAATACCTTCATCAACAACCGCCACAAACACTTCGGCATTGCTTTCGTTAGTTTTTATTTTGATAGTTTGCTTGGTGTTGGAATAAGAACTGCTTGTTGCTTCAATTTTTACATCGATTTTGTGTTTTTTAGCTTCAACACTCAAAGGCAAATAGCCGTGAGCCGATGTAAGCGGAATTGCCGAATTGCTAAGTGGCTTAATCAGCGTTGCCGAGATGTAAATATTGGGCAAATAACTTTCAGTAATTTTGAGATTGAAAGAAGCAGATTTTTTATCGGTATTCAGATAGAAATGTTCTAAAAGTTTGCCACGTTCGATGCTGACTAAGATTTTTCCTTCAAAGGGCGTTTTGAAAAGCAGTTTAGCGGTTTCGCCTACTTCGTAGCGTTCTTTGTCTGAGGTGATGTCAATTTGTCCGTCTTTATTGATTTCAAAGGAGCTGTAATCGGT
>NZ_JBRCWE010000012.1:0-13358 GCF_053497555.1 Raineya sp.
ATTTTGCTTAATTTTCTTGCAAATTTTTTTGCATTTTTTTACAAGTAAGATTTTGATTATCAAACTATTAGATACTTTTTAAGGGACGACTAAGTAAAAAGAAAAAATATAGGAAATACGACTATATTGAGCAGTTTCACACCATAATTACACCTTAAAAAGCCTATAAGTCAATCTCCACCATTGTAGGGCAATGGTCTGAATGATATGCTTGTGAAAGGATAAATGCCTTTTGTAGAGCGGGTAAAAGGGGCTTAGAAATCATTTGGTAATCAATACGCCAGCCTAAATTCTTGGCTCGGGCATTGCTACGCATACTCCACCAAGTATAATGATGCGGCTCAGGGTTTAGATGGCGAAAGGTATCAATGAAGCCTAAATTCAAAAATTCTGTAAGCCAAGCCCGCTCTTCAGGCAGAAAGCCTGTACTATTAGCATTCGCTTTGGGATTGTGAATATCAATCGCCTGATGACAAATATTAAAATCGCCACAGATTATCAAGTTTTGGTGAGTTTTGGGCTTTATCCATTCATAAAAATCTGCTAAAAACTGCATTTTGATAGCCTGCCTTTCCTCCCCACTTGAACCCGAAGGAAAATACACGCTCATCAGCGTAAAACTATCAAAATGAGCTTGTAAAATTCTTCCTTCTTGGTCGTAAAGCTCTTTACCACAGCCTTTTTCAATGGCATTTGCCTCTTTTTTGCTCAAAATAGCAACTCCACTATACCCCGCCTTGCTTGCAGGGAAAAGATAACAATGATAACCCAAATTTTCAAAAATCATATATGGAAACTGCTCAGCATCAATTTTTATTTCCTGCAAACAAAGCACATCGGGGCTGGCGGCTTTGAGCCATTCGGCAAAACCTTTTCGCAAAGCGGCACGAATACCATTTACATTGTAGGAAATGATTTTCATAGAAAAGTTTAGAGGGGCTATTCAAAATTGATGGCGGGTTTTTCTTCACGTACAGGCTCTACAAGTTTGAGCAGTACGCTTTCAATTGCATTATTTTCTTTGTGTAAAATCTTGAAAATATAATGCTCGCTTTGCCACTCTTCGTTTTCTTGGGGTATGTTGCCAAAAACTTCATTGATAAAACCTGCAACAGTGTCGTAATCTTCGCTAGTAGGAATCGGTTCGGGCAGAAATTTATTGACTTCATCTATACTTGCCAAGGCATTGACAATAAATTCGTTTTCACTTTTTTGTTGTACCACGGGCATTTCGTTATCGTATTCGTCTTGAATATCACCGACAATTTCCTCTAAAATATCTTCCATTGTTACAATACCTGCCGTACCGCCATAATCATCAAGCACTACTGCCATTTGAATACGCTTTTTCTGCATTTCACGCAAGAGCAAATTGATAGATTTTCGCTCCGAAACCTGATAAGGCTTACGCATCAGAGATTTTACGCTGACATTTGGGTTTTGAAGGTTTTTGATTACATCTTTGGCGTGCAAAATACCAATAATATTATCCAAAGAATCTTCATATACAGGCAAACGGGAATAGTCTTCTCGCATAATTAGTTCCAGTGCCTCTTGCAAGGTTGCATCAGACTTGATACCAACAATTTTGGTACGAGGTGTCATTATTTGCTCGGCGAGGCGGTCATCAAATTTGAATACGTTTTCCAGCAGTTCGTGTTCGGTGGTGTTGATAGTACCGCTTTTCTTGCTTTCAGCGAGAAGCAAACGAATTTCATCTTCTGTGTGCGTGTCGTGTCCGTGTATTAGTGGCACCCCAAAAAGTTTCAAAACAAAATTAGCAAAGCCATTAAGAACCCAAATAAAAGGACGAAATAATACATAAAACGCTTGCAAAGGCATTGCCAGCAAAAGCGTAGTACGTTCAGGGTAGCGAATAGCAAGCGATTTGGGGGCAAGCTCTCCAAAAACAATGTGCAGAAATGTAATAAGTGTAAAAGCCGTAACCAGAGCTATCTGATGCAGTAGTTTCTCATCTATTTGGATATTGAAAAGGTCTAAAATTTGGGAAATAATTTTGGCTACAACAGGCTCTCCTATCCAACCCAATGCCAAACTGGCAAGTGTAATTCCCAATTGAGTAGCCGAAAGGTAAGCATCAAGGTTATTGACAATGTGTAGGGCATTTTTAGCAAGGCGGTTGCCTGATAAAGATTTGGTTTCTACTTGGGAGGCTCGTACCTTCACGATTGCAAACTCTGCCGCAACAAATAAGCCGTTCAGTATGACTAAAAAAATGGTAAGTAATATCTCACTGCCCATATCAAGGTGATAAAATGAAACAAACACGCTTTTAGCAAAACGTGCAGGCAATAGTTTGTTTGTAGGTTTAATAAATTTGCCTTATTGCAAAGATAGGTATTTTTTTAGAAATTCTTTACCTTACGTAAGAAAATTTTGATAGGCTACTTTTTAGGTAAGAAATTTTTGACGACAGAAATGATAGAGGCAATCACTGCCATAGTGGTCAGCCCCAGTGTCCAGTAAGGTTGCGAGAGATTTTGTCTTTCATCAAGATATAAGCCTGCCCATACAGCCAGCCCAATGGTGGCAATCATCTGAAAAGCTATGCCCGAATACTTGGCATAGCCTTCCAAATCTTTTTTTTCTTTGCCATCAAACTTAAAAAACTTCATAGAATTTGCTTGGCTTATCTTCGCTTTTTCCTTTTTTCGTCCCCTACCCTTTCAATATTGGCTTTCATTTTTGCACAATCCAATTCGTCCAAATCTAAATCAGCAGGTTTTTCAAAAGGACGAGGCTTGTAAGGAAGCGAGTTATCGTTATAGACTTTTGTCATAAAGCGAGCAAAAGCAGGCAAAGCCAGTATCGCTCCTTGCCCTTCGTACATACTCAAAAACCTTACGGCTTTATCATCACCACCTACCCAAACCCCTGTGATAAGGTCTTGTGTTACTCCCACATACAGGGCATCAGCTTGGTGCTGTGTTGTACCTGTTTTACCACCAATTTGAGCATTATTTTTCCATAAAGCAGGATAAGCACGTAAAAAAGATGATGTTCCTCCCTTTTCTGTACCTGCCATTAGCATATCTAGCATCATATACGCCTTTTTTTCACTCATTACCTCCCGAATTTCGGGTACAAACTCTTCCAATACTTTTCCATTTCGGTCGGTAATTTTGGTTACCATTACAGGTCTGATGTGATAACCTTTGTTGGCAAACACCGTATAAGCCGAAAGCAGTTCGTACATAGGCATAGCGTGAGAGCCAAGACAGATAGAAGCTACACGAGGCAACTCACTTTCTACCCCCAATTCTTTGGCATATTTACGAACTTCATCTACACCAATTTCTTTGGTAAGCCCTGCGGCAACGGTATTGATAGAAAGCCCCATTGCTCGGCGAAGCGGATACATTCCTCCTGTATAGCCCCCTTCTTGCTTGGGTATCCAGCCAGGGAAAACCACAGGCACATCAGGCATTTCGTGGCAGGGTGTATAACCCACATTTACAGCGGCGGCATACACAATAGGCTTGAACGTAGAACCGGGCTGATGACGAGCCTGACGCACTTGGTCGTACTGAAAATGGCGATAGTTGATATTTCCTACCCAAGCCTTGATATGCCCTGTTTTGGGTTCTATGCTCATCATTCCAATTTGCAAGAATTTTTTGTAATGACGAATGGAATCCATTGGCGACATTAGCGTATCTTTTTCACCTTGCCAAGTAAAAATTCTCATTGGGCGAGGTTTGTTCATCTCGTTCCAAATTGCTTTTTCGTCATTGCCATACTTAGCTTGCAAAATTTTGTAGGTATAAGATTTTTTGGCATTTTGCTCAATATAACCAATTTTTTCCCTACCATATTCATCAACCCAGGGGTTTCTGCCAATAGCCTTCCAGTGGGCATAGAAACGCTGTTGTTTTTCTTTCATATGCTCGGCGGCGGCTTCTTCGGCAAGAGCCTGCAAACGGCTATCAATGGTGGTATAAATTTTCAATCCTGCGGTGTAGATAAAATCTTTGGCTTCTTTTTCGTTGTTGGCATAGCCTTTATCTATTGCCCACTTGATAACCTCTTTGAACACTTCGTTTCTGAAATAAGGGGCTATCCCTTCCGAATTGTCTTGTGGGTGATAGTCCAGACGAATAGGTTCATTTTTTGCTTTCTGAAAATCTTCGTCAGTGATAAAATTATATTGCTTCATTTGCCCAAGCACCACATTTCGGCGTTCAATACAGGCTTGTTGCTTTTGCGGATTCACGGGGTCGTACTTGGTAGGTGCTTGCAACATACCTATCAGCATAGCGGCTTCGGTAAGCGTGAGGTCGGAAGCATTTTTATTGAAATAAGTCTTTGCCGCCGATTGTATGCCAAAAGCATTTCTACCAAAAGCACACTCGTTGAGGTACATCGTAATAATTTCTTTTTTGGTATAATTTTTTTCCAAACGCACTGCTGTAATCCATTCTTTGAACTTGATGATACCCAAGCCCAAATAAGGTATTTTGGCAAGCGGACCACGATTTTCTTTGGCACGTGTATCAAAAAGGTTTTTGGCAAGTTGTTGGGTAAGCGTACTACCTCCTCCTGCACCGCCCATTTTGGTAAGCACCCTTGCCAGAGCTTTGGCATCAATGCCGGCGTGTTGTTCAAAGCGTATATCTTCGGTAGCTATCAAGGCGTTGATAACGTAAGGCGAGATTTCTTCAAAGTCCAGCGGCTGTCTATCTACGGTAAAATACTTTCCCATCAGTTTGCCATCGGCACTATACACTTCGGAGGCTTGTTCGCTTTTAGGATTTTCAAGAGCTTTCAGACTGGGCATTTCACCAAATAAACCCATAAAATTGATAGCAATAGCCCAAATAAACAACGCAATAAACGTTACCCCCAAAAAAAAGCCATACCACACCCAACGGATTGCACGGCGGTATTTTCCTTTTTCAAATTTTATCATTTGGCTTAAAAATTTATGCAAATTTACAACAAATTGTAAGCGAATAGTTGTTTTTTTATTGATTTTTTTTGAAATTGTTACCGCAAAATTTATGCTCAATTTTTTATGGAATATTTGGAGTTTTCAAAATATCGCGATAGCCAAGCCTTTCAAGAGGCAATGCGTATCAAAGAATTAGAAACCATCATTCGCCTTTGTGATGAACTCAAAAGCCTCAATAGCGATATAAATCCTTTCATTTATTTCCGAAAGGCACAGGCTCTCTTTGGTTTGGGCAAAGAAGAAGAGGGAATGAAAGTGTTGCAGATAGCCCAAGAAATTTTTACTGAAAACTATGGTAGCGTAGAGCAAGCTCACTCTTGGAACAAAGATATAACCGAACTTTACTTAAAAATCTTAACCGAACAAGCCAAACGCTCTCTGACACAACCTGCCAAAAGCCTTTGGCTCTACAACGAGGCTTACCAACTCACCAAAGAGCCCGAACAACGCTACGAACTCAAACAAAAACGTCATCAAGCCTATCTGGATTTGGTGCATAGCAACTATTCTTTGAAAAAATTTGCCTACATTGAAGAGGAACTACCCTCGCAAGAACCCTTCTGGATTACCCCCTTGCTCACACAAGATACAGGCAATATCAACCTGATAGGTGGAGCAGTACGGAAAGGCTCTTTTTGGGTAGCTCACCCCTACCGTAAGCGTGTATATTACCATTTTTCAGATGCCGAACAACTGCTTTTTAACGATTATTTGCAAGAATTTATCCAACTCGTACAGCATCTGGGAGCAAAAGAAATTGTATTGGAATACATCAACGAAAGACAGCAAGAAGGTACTTTAGACCCTGCCGCCGAAAAGCTCCCTGATGATGTTAGCGGTAGCTCTCGGAAAGCCTCTGTTACAAGCATTACACATCAATTTAGCCCCTCGCAAAAGGCTCACATACCCACACATTTGGTTTGGCTTGCAGGGCAAAGCGAGTGGCAAAATCTTATTGCCGAACGCACACAAGGCTCACTGACCTCTTTTGAAACATTTTTTAGCTCTAAAAATCTCCTGCAAATTTCAGAAGCAGAATTAGAAGATGTGCAAGAAGAGCTAAATGAACTTGTAAGTGCCTTTCAAAATGTAGGAAAAGTAGAAAGTGTAAAAAAACGCCGCAATAAACGCATTTCTCGCATTACCGAAAATGTAGGAATTTCTCTACAAAATGTTTGGCAAACGGTAGAATGTAAGATAAAAGTTATTTTTGCTCCATTAGAAGAGCTCAAGCAGGAAATCAATTTACAAACACTACCACTGGTAGATATTGATTTGCCCGAACCCTCGGCAGAAAATCGTAAAATGAAAGCTGTTGATGTTTCAAAAATTGTAACCGAAGTAGTTGAAAAAATACAAGTAAATACAGAAACGCAAAAACCCATTTCTGCCAAAGAAACTCGCCTCACCACACCCGCCGAAGAGGAAACAGCTTACGATAAATGGAAAAAAATGGTTGCAGAAACACAAAAAGAGCAAAAAATAGAAATTAGTGAAACAGAAAAAGATTTGAGCAAAAATAGGCGTGATGAGCAATCTGCCGAAGAAGAAATAAAAACACAGCCCGAAAAAATACAAGAAAACCCAACTTCCGAACTTAAAACAGAAGAAAGAGATAGCGATGGCTTCACCAAAGATGAGCGTTTCTATTATGAAATGTTGCAACACGCCTATCAAGATGGCTATATTTCGGAAGATGTACGCAAAGTATTAGAACGCCGCCGCCAACGTTTCAAAATTTCCGAAGAACGTGCCGCCGAAATAGAAAGAATGATGCTGGAAAAAAAATAAAAAGGCTTTGAACGTTTTAAGTTTGAATAACAAATAACAAACGAGGTTGCTAATGCTAATAGTAACCTCGTTTGTTTATCCCCAAAACTTATCACGGCTTTATGAGTTCTTCGTATTTTAGCACTACTTGCATCAAGCCGTTGAGTTTTTCGGTGTTTATTTTTTCTTTCTTGATAAATTCTTCTAAGTCTTTTTTCTTATCCGAAAAGATACCTAAAACTTCTTTTCGCTTTCCCTGCGTAAAATAGGTTTTTCCATTGGGTAGTACCAAAACGAAACTATCATCTTTCTCTAAGGCTTCTGTTTTCAAATTGCTTGCGTAGCTATCGGTATCGGTAGATTTACGAGGTTTGCGATGATGTCTGTAATATACTTTTACATCTTTTTCGTAAATGATTTGAACGTAACCATAGGAAATTTCAGGCAAATTGGTCAGGAAAGTGAATTTATATTCTTTGTCCTGATAAAGAATATGAAACTTTTCTACTTGCCCTTGTGGCAATACAATTTCTTTGCCATCTTTTAGGATATGAATTTGGTCGGTAAGGGCATTGTAACGAATTTTGTAGGTTTCTTTTTTGCTTCCATAAAAAATATATCCTTCTGCCCAATCTACTACAAAAGGACTGCCCACATCAACATTAAAAGTTCCACCCTGTTGGAGAGCTGGATTTGCCCCTTGGGGGTCTAATACATCAGCCAAAAGCATTCTTTGTGCATTCAAATACAAAGATGAAAAGAAAAGTAAAGCGAAAATAAAGATGAATTTTCTCATAAATGATAGAAGTTTTTTTGCCTCAAATTTAGTAAAAACATTGATTTTGGGTAATTATTTACGTTCAAAAAGTTCAAAGTTTGATGTTTAAGCCTTTAAGTGCCTTATCCCTCATTTTTTCTGTCTGATTTCAAAAATCCTGTTTCCTGTATCTTGTTTCCAGCTTACTTACTACAAACTATACCTAAAAATTATGATTTTAGAAAACAAAACAAGCTAAAAATCGTTATTAGAATATAAAAAAAGTACAATTTTAGTTCTTTGAAAAGAAATTTTTTTAGCGAATAGCTTGCAAAATTCGCTATCCACATTGTAGCAAAAAATTTGTGGAAAAGTAGTGGTTTTTTGTGGAAAACCTGTGGAAAAGTCTGTGGAAATTTATTTTTGGCATAATTTTTGAAGAGAGAATTTTTCCACTTTTTGCCCTGTGGAAAGCTGTGGAAAAGCCAGTTTTTTTCCACATATTAGTTAAAATTTTCTACAAAACTTACATCTATTTTTAAGCAATTTTCCACCGAGTAAGGTAGGGTTATCCACAAAAATCGGGTAGTTTTCCACAGGTTTCCACAGCTTATCCACAGAATTTAGAGGCAAAATGTGAATAAAGTTATCCACACACTTTTCCACATTTTACAAAAAATATTGTGGAAAACTTTTTGTAAAAAACTGATTTTTAATATTTTATGAATGTTGAAAAAGTTTTCCACAATCCACATTTTTCTGTTGATAACAATATTATTTCATACAAAAGCGGTTTTCCACAGCCCCTAGTAATAATAATAACAAAAAATTAAAAAAAATATTATTATTACATAAAGAAAAAGCTGTGGAAAAATTTTCGCTTGCGAAAGTCAAAAAAATTTCTTATTTTCAGAAAAAATCGGTTTTTATGAAAACAAATCGTCTTGGAAAAATACTACAATTTGTATTTTTCATTTTCTTACTACATACTTCTGCAGCGGCACAAGATTTTCAACTTGCCGAAGAGTATTTCGTACAGGGCAAATACGAAAAAGCCAAAGATATTTACGAAAAGCTCGCTCGCCACTCTTACAACTGGCGAAGCATACATCAAAATTATTTGCTTACGCTGATTAACTTGAAAGACTACAAAACCGCAGAGGAATTTTTGCGAAAGCAAATCAAGCAAGAGCCTGAAAATGTGTTCTATAAGGTTGATTTTGCTGTTATTTTAGAAATGCAAGGCAAAATGAAAGATGCAGAAAAAGAATATTTGGCTCTTATTGAAACAGGTAAAAAAGATAGAGAAAGAGCGAAAACTGCTTACGAAGCCCTTGAAAAATATGATAAATACGAATGGGCAGAAAAGCTGTTTTTAGAGGCTCGTAAGTACGATAATACTTCCGATAAATATGCTCTGCAACTCACCGAAGTTTATGCCAAACTTGGCAAGAAAAAGGAATTACTTCAAGAAGCTATTAAACTTTACAATAAAAGCGAAGATTATAGCGAATATGTAAAGGGGACTTTGCAAGATGAATTCCGAACTGAAGATGAATTAAACTTTGTTGAAGAAACCTTGCTTGCCAAAGTGCAAGAAGAGCCAAATCACAGAGCCGCCAATGAGCTACTTTTATGGCTTTATATGCAACAAAAAAACTTCTTGAAGGCTTTTGTGCAGGCAAAAGCTATTGACAAACGCTTCAAAAAGCAAGGCTCTCAACTCTTTGAAATAGGACGTATAGCCTTTGAAAACAAAGATTATCCCGCTACCGAAAAAATTTTGAGTTATTTTGTGGAGCAATACCCCAACGATGCTCTTTATTTTATTCCTGCTCGTAGGTACTTGATAAAGGCTCGTGAGGAAGTTATCAAAAATACTTTTCCAATTGATAAGGAAAAAGTAAAGGCGGTTATTCAAGATTATCAGGAACTTATCAATTCGCAAGGTAAAGCTAAAACCGTAGAGGCTCTGAAAGATATGGCACATCTGTACGCTTTTTTCCTTGATGAAAAAGAAAAAGCTATTGAACTACTGCAAGATGCCATTAGCGAAGCCAAATACAATAGCAAATTGGTAGCTCAATGCAAAATAACCTTGGGAGATATTTATGTGCTAAAAGGTGAATTTGGTGAAGCGGCTTTGCTCTATTACCAAGCAGAACGTGAACAAAAAGACTCCCCCATCGGGCACGAAGCCAAACTCAAAAATGCAAAACTTAGCTATTACAAAGGTGAATTTGAAACTGCTCAGAGCCATTTGGATATTTTGAAAAATGCTACTTCTCGCGAAATTTCTAACGATGCTATTGATATGAGCGTATTTATTCAGGATAATACAGGAATGGATAGCACCGAAACAGCTATGCGTGAGTTTGCTCGTATTGACCTTCTGATTTTCCAAAATAAACTTGATGAGGCTCTCAAATCACTGGAAGCAATGCTTAAAAAATTTCCCAACCACAGCCTTAGTGATGATATTTATTGGGCAAAGGCAAATATCTTTATTCGTATGGGAAAGCCTCAAAAAGCTATAGAAATGTATGAGCTTATTTTGAAAGATTATGCCTTTGATATTTTGGCTGATGATGCCCATTTTGCTCTTGCCAAAACTTACGAGGAATTTTTACAGAACAAAGAGAAAGCCAAAGAGTTGTATCAGGAACATCTGACCAAATTTCCGGGAAGTAGGTATGTAGCAGAAGCTCGCAAAAGATTTCGTATCTTGCGTGGCGATAAGCTCAAATAGGTACAAAAAATGCAAAAGTTGAGCAGTTATTTTACGGTATATTTGTTTGCAAGTGTAAAGTTTGCCCTGGCACCGCCTACGGGCATTGCTTTGGGGCTTACCCAATTAGAAACTATCCTTTGTACCGTAGCGGGAATGAGTACAACCGCTTTCCTGATACCATTGCTTGGGGAAAAATTTTTTGCTTATCTGCGGAAAAGGCGTTTGCAAAAGGGTAAAAAAATTAAAATTTTTTCGCCTCGCAAACGAATGATTGTGAAAATTTGGCAAAAATTCAGTATTTGGGGTATTGCTTTTCTGACGCCTATTCTGTTTAGTCCTATTGTAGGTTGTGCGATTGCAGTTTCTTTTGGTGTGCCTCGCCCAAAAATATTACTCACAATGGGATTAAGTGCTTTGTTTTGGGCTTTCCTGATGACACTTGGTAGTGAGTGGATAGCCCAATGGTGGCACTAAAACGAGGGGCTTCTGGAAAACAGAAAAAAGAAATAGGAAGCAAAATTCTGTAACTTGAAATTCTGCAAGTCTTGTAAATCAGCTAAATTCTGCCGTAAATTTGCGAAAAAAATATTTCAATGCTTTATCCAAAAAATATTGAACAAAAATTAGGTTTTGATAAAATCCGTGAGCTAATTGCTGAAAATTGTTTGAGTAACTGGGGCTTGCAGTATTTAGAAAAAATGCGTTTTTCTGACGATTACGAGCATATCAGCAGGCTTACTGCTCAAACCCAAGAAATGAAAGATATTTTGCTCTTTGATGAACCTTTTCCTCATCAGAATTTTCTCAATGTACAAGAGGCTTTGCAAAAAATTCCTATTCAGGGGGCTTTTCTTGCCGAAAATGAACTCTTTCAGCTCAAAAGTTCCCTTGCTACTATTCGGGAGTGTTATTCTTTTTTACAAAACCGCAAAGAGCGATATTTACAACTTGCCGATTTGCTCAAACTTGTAGAAATTGATAAAAAGATTTTTCAGCGTTTGGAGCAAGTGATTAACGATAGAGGTAACATCAGAGATTCGGCTTCCGCGGCTTTGCAAGATATCCGCCGAAAAATAATTGGCGAAGAGCAACAATTGCAGAAAGTAACTGATAAAATTTTACGACAAGCCAAACAAGCAGGTTGGGCAAATGAAGAGGCTTCGCTCACTATACGTGGTGGTAGAATAGTAATACCTATCGCCGCCGAGCATAAACGCAAACTAAAAGGCTTTATTCACGATGAATCTGCCACAGGACAAACGGTTTTCATTGAACCTGCTGAAATTTTAGACCTCAACAATACGCTCAAAGAGCTACAAGCCCAAGAACGCCGAGAAATTATCCGTATTCTTACAGAAACAACGGATTTTTTACGTCCTTTTTTGCCTCATTTGCAAAGAGCCTATCAGTTTTTAGGGCTAATAGATTTTATCAGGGCAAAAGCAAAGTTTGCGATAAAAATCAATGCCAATGCTCCTATTTTTGAGAAAAAAACAAAAGTTCTATGGAAAAATGCCATTCACCCTTTGTTGTGGCTTTTGCATAGCAAGGAAAATAAGCCTATTGTCCCGCTTCATATTGAACTTTCCGAAAATCAGCGGATAATTGTAGTTTCGGGACCCAATGCGGGCGGAAAGTCCGTAGCTCTGAAAACCGTGGGGCTTTTGCAGTATATGTGGCAATGTGGCTTGCTTGTTCCTATGGCAGAAGGCTCGGTGATGGGGCTTTTTCAGGATATTTTCATAGATATTGGAGATGAGCAGAGCCTTGAAAACGATTTGAGTACATACAGCTCCCACCTGACGGCTATGCGTCAGTTTGTTAATCTGGCTTCTGAAAAAACGCTATTTCTGATAGATGAATTTGGTACAGGTACGGAGCCTCGCCTGGGTGGGGCAATCGCCGAAGCTATTTTAGAGGATTTGCACGAAAAAAAGGCTTTCGGGGTGATTAACACGCATTACGGAAATCTAAAAACTTTTGCTCAAAACAAAAAAGGTATTACCAATGCCGCTATGCGTTTTGATACGCAAAATTTAGAGCCTTTGTACGAATTAGAAATCGGGCAGGCGGGGAGTTCTTTTGCCTTTGAAATAGCCAAAAAGATTGGTTTGCCAAAAAAAATTCTTGCCAAAGCCCAAGAAAAGCTCAGCAGTGCCGAAATCAACTATGATAAACTGCTCAAAGAATTGGAGCAAGAACGCAAAACTCTGAAAGATAAAATTCAGGAAATTGCCCAAAAAGAACAAGAATATCAGGCTTTGCTGAAAAAATATCAGGAGCAAACGGCTTTTTTGGAAAAAGAAAGAAAAAAACTGCTCAACGAAGCCAAAATAGAAGCCCAAAAACTCTTGCAAGAAGCAAATCAGAAAATAGAACAAACTATTCGTCAGATACGTGAGCAAAAAGCCGAAAAAAGCATTACAAAAGATTTGCGTAAAGATTTAGAAGAATTTAAGCAAAAATTGCAAGTAGAAGAGCTTGGGGAGGAAAGCGAAAATCAGGATATTGAAGTAATAGGCGGCGAAATACAGGTAGGCGATTGGGTTCGTATCAAGGGGCAAAATACGCTTGGCGAGGTTTTGCAAATTCAGGGGAAAGATGCTGAAATTGCGATGGGGGAGTTGCGTTCTGTGGTAAAGTTCAATCGTTTGGAGAAAATCAGCAGAAAAGAGGCTAAAAATGAACAAAGAAAGTTTGCCAAAAAAAGTATCGGTATCAATCTGACAGAAAAGCTCGCAAATTTTAGCAGTCAGATTGATGTACGTGGCAAAAGCACCGAAGTAGCTTTGCAAGAAGTGGATAAGCTATTGGACGATGCCCTGCTGGCGGGTTTTAATGAAGTTCGTATTTTACACGGCAAAGGTGATGGTATTTTGCGTAAAATGATACGAGAACATTTGAAAAAATATGATTTTGTAGCATCTTTTGCCAGCGAACACGCCGACCGAGGGGGCGATGGTTATACGATTGTAAAGATTAGGTAGTCGTCCCTTAAAAAGTCTGTTTAGAGAAAAATCAAAGTGTAACAATAGAAATTTCCTCCCAAAAAGATGAATTTTTAAGATGTATTATCGGGTTTAGAGCGATGATGTCGCTTAGAGCGACATCATCGCTTGCTACGTCTG